>JAKONR010000090.1 GCA_022701825.1 Hymenobacteraceae bacterium
ATAGCCAAGCTACCTATCCGCTGGCAGGTGCGTCGGTAGCCTATTTCAAAGCCGATAATCACCCGGGCACCTTCAGCCTGGTGCCGGCCACGGGGCAACCGGTCGAGTTGACCTTTTTGGAGTCGGCCCGCATATTTGAGGCGGCGCAGACGGAAAAAGCGTTGCCGCTGCCGGTGCACCACCACCAGCAGACGCTGCGAGGGCTGGAATTTTTCCTGTCGGAGAAGGTGCAGCAGAACATCCGGCAAACGGTGGACAAAAAGCAGCTAAACAATACTGAAAACGCGGCCTTGAAGCACCTACAGTTTATGGTAAAGCAAGCCCCGACCGCGCAGAAACGCAATGCACTGCTGCGTTTCCGAAAGGCCATTGAAGCGGGCAAGTTTGCGGCGCAGGGCCTGCCGAAGGAAGTAAATGAATTCTTTGCCGCGCACCATCCGCTGCTGCCGGCGCAGATACCAGCCGTGCTAGAAAAGCTCTTTACCTCAATACTGGACCGCTATGCCTTGTCGGGAGAAGACGATGATGCGGCACCGGCCGATGACCGGGCGCCGCGGCCCATCATCAACCCGACCATTGTATTGACGGTGAGCTTCGGGCTGGAGGCCTAAGAGCTTCTCTATTAGCGTCCTGCTTTATCTGGTATCCGCCCTACCGAAGCATCACGCTTGAATCGTTGAACCATTGCATTACTACCCCATGCGAGCTGCTTCAACAAGCTCAGCATGACGCGCTTTTAGTGCCTTTTCTGATTTCCTCATTTCTACCTGCTTTTACTTATGGCTGGAAAGCTTGACCTCCGCCCCGTACTGCCGCTGCCTTATGACCGACCGGGATTTATTCGCGACGTGCTACGGCCAGTGTTTGGGCCGAGCCGGCTGACCGTGTATTCGGCAGACCAGAGCACAGGAGCGCTAACGGCGACCGACCAGCGGCTGGCGCTGTCGGCGGTGCAGTATGGCGAGCTAACGCTGGATGATGGCACGGAAGTGCGGTGCCTGGAAGTGCGGCTGCAACCCAAGGTGCGGCCGGAGCAAAGCCGGGTAGGCATACAGGCGCTGGTGCGGCGGCTACTTACGGTGGGGCAGGCAGCGCTGGTCAACTTTGTGCCGGCGACGGTTGAGGTGGGCGTGCGGCCGTGGCGCTTTACGCTGGTGGCGAAGGATACCGTACTGCGCGACGGCAAGGTGGTGGAGCAAACCAACAACGCCCGCCGCTACACCTACCTGCTGGGGCCGGGCCAGGCCTGCCGCACGCCGGCCGACCGGCTGCGCCAGTTGGCGACGGAGGCCGATGTGACGCTGGACACGCTGGTGAAGGCGTTTGAGGTAGAGGTGCTGAGCAAGGAGTTTTTTAAGGAGTACAAGCGGCATTATTTGCTGTTCTGTGAGGAGCTGATGGGTAGCAACTTCAGGGAGTCGGTGTTTAATGGCGATGAGAAGGCCATTCGCGACTTTGTGAAGAAGCTACTGGGACGGCTGGTGTTCCTGTATTTCGTGCAGAAGAAGGGCTGGCTGGGAGCGGGCAGCCCCACCTACACAGATGGAGACCGAGGCTTTATCACGAAGCTATTTCATGCCAGCGGGGCTGATGCGACGTTTTACCCGGTGTGGCTGAACCGGCTGTTTTTTGAAACGTTGAATGAGGAGCGCACCGGTGAGCTGTTTACCATGCCGGACGGGCAGAAGGTGTGCATTCCGTTCTTGAACGGCGGCTTATTTGACCGGGACGCGCACGACGCGGCCAAGTACCAACTGGCGCTGCCACCTACCCTATTTCACCAACCCCGCCACGCTGACGACCCGGCCGGGCGCGGGTTTCTAGACTTTCTGGACTCCTACAACTTTACGGTGCAGGAAGACAGCCCCGACGAGCACGTGGTGGCGGTGGACCCGGAGATGCTGGGCAATATCTTCGAGAACCTACTGGAGGATAATAAGGACAAGGGTGCGTTCTACACGCCCAAGGAAATAGTGCACTATATGTGCCGCGACAGCCTGATTGAGTACCTGGACACGCGCCTGAACGTGTTTGAGGTAGCGCTGGGTAGCACGGCCAAGGGGCTGGCGGCCGGGGCGGTGCAGACGGCCAAGGCCGGGCAGCTGGCCCTGACCACCAGAGAGAACCGCGGCAACGTGCAGCGGGCGGAACTGGAGAAGTTTGTGCGGGAGAAGGTGGCCAATGACTTTATCCGGCAGCACGCCAAACAGATTGATGAGCTGCTGGACACGGTGAAAATATGCGACCCGGCGATTGGGTCGGGGGCGTTTCCGATGGGGCTGCTGCACGAAATCTATTTGTGCAAGCTGGTGCTGAAGGACCTGACGCAGGTGCAACACGGCAGCCTATTTCATGAGCGCGACCACCTAGCCGACCCCGGCAGCTACCACGCTGGCGTGAAGCTGGGCATTATTCAGAACTCGATATACGGGGTAGACATTGAGCGCGGGGCTGTGGACATTGCCCGACTACGCTTCTGGCTCTCGCTGGTGGTGGACGAGGACCGGCCCCGCCCGCTGCCCAACCTGGACTACAAAATAGTGGTGGGCAACTCGCTGGTGAGCAAGCTTGGCAACGACCCCCTGACCCTGAACTGGAACCTGAAAGCCGGCACCGAGCGCGAA
>JAKONR010000093.1 GCA_022701825.1 Hymenobacteraceae bacterium
CAGCAGGCCTTTGCCCAAGGCGCTTTGCACGGCCAGCACGTCGCAGCGCTCATTTTCGGCGTGGCCGGCGTGGCCTTTTATCCACTTGAAACTCACCTTGCGCTGCTCGTAGATGCGCAGGAAGCGGCGCCACAGGTCCTCGTTGGCTTTCTTGCCGAAATCGGGCTTTTTGACCCAGCCGAACACCCAGCGCTTTTCAACGGCATCGACTACGTACTTGGAGTCGGACACGACGAGGATGGGAATTTCGGGGCGCGTCACGGCTTCGAGGCCCACTATCACGGCCAGCAGCTCCATGCGGTTGTTGGTGGTGCGGCGGAAGCCTTGGGTCAGCTCCTTTTCGTGGGGGCCGTAGCGCAGGATGGTGCCGTAGCCGCCGGGGCCGGGGTTGCCGCGCGACGAGCCGTCGGTGAAGAGGGTAATCACTTTTTTAGGAGTATAGGAGGTTTGTGGGTAGGAAGGAGGAAGTGCTGAGGCTAGCGGCTTAAAACGTCCGTCATGCTGAGCGGATCGCAGCGCAGTCGAAGCATCTCTACCGCCTCGTTGCTGGCGGTAGAGATTACTTCACCGATAAAGATGCTTCGACTGCGCTACGCTCCGCTAAGCATGACGGACGTTTTTTCGCGACCGGACGTTTTTTCAGCCACTACCTATTTCGCCACTACTTCCTCATTGCGCAGCTTTTCAAAAAACTGCACCAGCGCCTCGAAGGCCGCGTCGGGCACGGCCGGGAAGTTGGCAATGCGGAAGCTGGTGGCCTTGTGGTCGCCGTAGCCAGAGCCGAGTTGCAGGCTGGCCTCGTCGCGGGCGCGGCGCTTGACCTCCTCGATGAGGGCGGGCGGGCCCTGCACCCCGATAACGGTGGTAGAGCGCGCCTCGGGGTTATCGATGAGCGGGCGCAAGCCCAGCGGCTGCACCTGCTCGAAGTAGTCGTAGAGCTTTTGGGCGCGCTCGGTGAGGTGCGGCGCGATGGCCTTGATGCCGTCGCGGGCTTGCAGCACGCGGCTCAGCAAGTAAATGCCCAGCACGTTGGGCGTGTGGGTGGTCTGGTGGTTCAGCATGTTCGAAATCATGCTGAGCAGGCTGTTGTAGTGGGCCTTGTCGCCTACCTCGCGGGCGCGGGCCACGGCGCGGGGCGAGAGCACCAGCAGGCCCAGGCCGGCGGGCAGGCCCAGGCACTTCTGCACCGAGCCGTACCACACGTCGGCCTTGATGAACTTGAGCTGCACCCCCCCGATGGACGACGTAGCATCGACGGCCAGCAGGGCCGGCCCGAGGCGGTTGAAGACGTTCAGAATAAACGAGTCGCGCAGCTGGGTAGCGGTGCTGGTTTCGTTCTGGGTCAGGCACACGAGGTCGGTTTCCTCGGGGTCGAAGGGCAGCGTGGCCGGGTCGGGCACGTCGTTGATGTCGAAGCGCAGGCCGGTGCAGCCGGGGCGCAGGGCGCGGGCATAGTCAAACCATTTCTGCCCAAACGACCCGTTGTAGAGGTGAAACGAGCGGCGCGGCGTGAGGCTCTGGGTCAGGATTTCCCAGCACTCGGTGGCCGACGAGGTGAACAGAATGGTATAGTCTTGCGGGATGTTGAGCTTGGCGCGGGCCTGCTCCAGGGTGTGGCGCACGAGCGCCGCGAAGCGCTCGCCCCGATGCGGAGCCGACAGCCAGCCCTCCTCAAAGGCATCGGCCAGGTACTGGCGCAGCTCGGGGTACACGGCGGCGGGGCCGGGGTTGAAGGTATAAGTCGGAAGGGTTGCCATAATAGCGGCAAAGGTATTCCGCAGTAGCTTGGACTTTGTAGTCCGAGCGCGAGCGCAGCTCGCATCCGCGTTAGGCAGGCGTAACCTGACGTAGATGCGAGCTGCGTTCGCGCTCGGGCTACAAAGTCCAAGCTACTGCCCGCTTACCGCCGCCCGAAGCCCACCGGGCGGGGCCGCTGCCGCAGCAGGTAGTGCAGCGCCAGCCGGTAGCTTTCCAGCCCAAAGCCCGAAATAGTGCCCACGCAGTGCTTGCCGATATAGCTGACGTGCCGGAACTCCTCGCGCCCCGCCAAGTTGCTGAGGTGCACCTCGATAACGGGCAGGCCCGCGCCGGCCACGGCAGCCACCGCATCGCCCAGGGCCACGCTGGTGTGGGTGAGGCCGCCCGCATTGAGCACCACAGCCTGGCTGGCGCCTTCGGAGCCGGCGTCGCCCCAGCCGGCGGCCGCGTGCAGGCGGTCGAGCAGCACGCCTTCGTGGTTGCTCTGGAAGGAAGTGAGCGTGAGGTCGGGAAAATCGGCTTGCAGCTCGGGCAAAAAATCGTCGAACGAGCGGTGGCCGTAGATGTGCGGCTCGCGGCGGCCCAGCAGGTTGAGGTTGGGGCCGTTGAGGAGAAGGATGTTCATAATTACAATAATTTCAACATTGGTATAGAGACGCATCCTTGCGTCTCGTCGTTGTTCAGCTTGTCTAACGTGAGACGCAAGGATGCGTCTCTACGCTGATTAGGTGTTTGCCCGAAAAGCTGCCCTTACAACCACCGCAACGTGTATTCCTTACCCGGTTTGGTAGCTAGGTCATAGTCGGTCGAGGCACTAGCGCCGGTAGCCTGCGCCCCGAAATACTGGCTTTGCTGATAAAAAGGGTTCGCATTGCCGCCAGTGGCCGGCGTGAGGGCGGGGCCGGTGGCCAATTTCGCGCCTTGGGGCACCCGCAGGCGCAGGTTGCCGCCCAAGGTCGAGCGGATGGTGCAGCTGGCAAGGCGGCCTTGCTCCCAATGCAGGGCTACTACCTCGAAGCCGCCGCGAGCGCGCAGGCCGGTGGCCGTGCCGGTAGGCCAGGCGCTGGGCAGCGCGGGCAATAGGTGCAGGGCCCCGTCGTGGCTCTGGAGTAGCATTTCGGCCATGCCGGCCGTGCCCGCAAAGTTACCGTCAATCTGGAAGGGTGGGTGAGCGTCAAACAGGTTGGGGTAGGTGCCGCCCGAGCGGCCGCCCTGGGGCGGCACGTAGGTGAGGAGCTGGCGCACGAGGCGGTGGGCGTGGTCGCCATCGAGCAGGCGGGCCCACCAGTTTATTTTCCAGCCTTTGCTCCAGCCGGTGCCCTCGTCGCCGCGTATTTCGAGGCTTTTGCGAGCGGCGGCTAGCAAGGCGGGGCTGGTGTGGGGCGTTATTTCCCAGCCGGGATACAGGCCGTAGAGGTGCGAGGCGTGGCGGTGGTGCGGGTCGGTTTCGGTGAACTCCTGCGACCACTCCAGCAACTGCCCCTGGCTGCCGATTTGCAGCGGCAGCAGGCGGGCCGTGGCCGCTTGCAGGCTATCGCGCAGGCCCGCATCTACGCCCAGCGTAGCCGAGGCCTGCCGCACGCTGGCAAATAGGTCGCGGATGATGGATAGGTCCATCGTGGTGCCCACCGATACGCTTTGCTCGCGGCCGGTGGCGTCCTTAAACTTGTTTTCAGGCGTAGTGGACGGGGCCGTTACGAGGTGGCCTTTGCCATCTTCGACTAGCCAATCGAGCGAAAACTGCGCCGCCGATTTCATCAACGGGTAGGCGCGGCGCAAAAACGCCTGGTCGCCGGTGTAGAGGTAGTGCTCCCAGAGGTGGCGGCACAGCCAGTTGCCGCCCATGTACCAGTTGGCCCACACCGGGTCGCCGTTGCCGCGGTCGCCCACCGGGTACGACATGGCCCAGATATCCGAATTGTGGTGCGCCACCCAGCCGCGCGTGCCGTAAAACTCGCGGGCCGTGGTGCGGCCCGTGCGCGCCAGGCCGGGCAGCCAGTCGAGCAACGGCTGGTGCAGCTCGCTGAGGCTGGTGGCTTCGGCCGGCCAGTAGTTCATCTGGGTGTTGATGTTGATGGTGTAGTTGCTGCTCCACGGGGCCCGCAGCTCCTTGTTCCAAATGCCTTGTAGGTTGGCGGGCGGCCCGCCTGGGCGCGAGGAGGAAATGAGCAGATAGCGCCCAAACTGGAAATACAGCGCCTCCAGCCCCGTATCGGCGGCCCCGGCCGTGTAGGCTTTTAGGCGCTCATCGGTGGGCAGAGCCGCGCTGCTGCCCGCCGCGGGCGTGGCCAGCGTGAGTGTGGCGCGGTTGAAAAGCGCCTGATAATCGCCCAAGTGGCGGTGCAGCAACGCCGCGTAGCTGCGGCCGGCGGCCGTGCGCAGTGCTGCGGCGGCCAGCGCGTCTTCGTCGAGGCCTTGGCTATCGGGGCACTTATCGGAGCCATTAAACGAGGTGGCGGCGGCTACCAGCAGCACTACTTCGGTGGCGCCGCGCACGTGCAGGCCGGCCGTGTCGGCCTGTACGGTGCCTTGTTTGGTGCGGGCGCGCAGGCGGTACTCGTAGCGCATGCCGTTGCAGCCAGTAGTATCGGCCTGCACGATGGGCTGGCGGCCGGGCTTGTTGTAGTAGTTGGGGTCCACGCGGGCGGGGGCCTTGCCGCGCACCACCAACTCGCCCGGCGCGCCGGCGGCCACGCGGTAGCGCAGCAGCGAGCGGGCCGAAATATCGAGGTTTAGCTTGCCCGGCTGGCTGCTCGTGAGGCGCAGCACCAACACCTTGTCGGGGGCCGATACAAAGGCGGTGCGCTCGTAGCGCACGCCCCCGGCCGCGAAGCGGGTAGTAGCTGTGGCGGTAGTTAAATCAAGGTCGCGGTAGTAGTCGGTGGGCGTTTGGCCGCCCAGGTTTTGGCGCAGCCGCACGTCGCCGAGCGGCAAATACGACTCCGAAAAGAAGCCCTGCATCTGGCGGCTCAGGCGGTCGGCCCAGCCGTAGTCCTGGTCTTGCAGCAGCGCCTGCCGCACCTGTGGCAGCACGGCCGCCGCGCCGGGGTTGATGCCCGATTTCACCGGGCCGCCGCTCCACAGCGTGCTTTCGTTTAGTTGCAGCAGCTCTTGCTCGGGGCCGCCAAAAACCATGGCCCCGAGGCGGCCATTGCCCAGCGGCAGGGCCTCGACCCACTGCTGCGCGGGCTGCCGGTACCAGAGCCGGCCGGTGGGTTGCGCGTGGGCAGGCAGCGCGAATAGGCTAAGCAAGGCTACCAGCCAATGGCTGGCGCTTGGCCTGTGAGAGAGAGACAGCATAAGGGCGATTTGGAAATGAGAGTGAGGAGTAGGGCTTAGCCCAACTGCGAATAACCAGCCTTATTCGGCTGGGAAGCGAATATGCCCGACTTTTGCAGCGTGGCGTTGTTTGTCACGTCGCAAATAACTCACCCCGCAACTAAGTGACCTGGCCCCAAGCTATCAAACAATTCGGCGGCTACCTGCGCCTGGAAAAATCCCTGTCGCCCAATTCGGTCGAGGCCTACGTGCGCGACGTGCGCAAGCTGCACCAGTGGCTGGAGCTGGAAAACCTCAAGGCCAACCCGCTGCAAGTGACCACCCGGCTGCTGCGCGATTTTCTGGCCGCCCTCACCGAGTTGGGCTTGTCGAGCACCTCGCAGGCGCGCACGCTCTCGGGCATTAAGGCCTTCTACGAATTCTTACTCATGGAAGACCTGCTCAAAATCGACCCCACCGACACGCTGGAGGCGCCCAAGCCCGGCCGCCACCTGCCCGATACGCTTTCGTACCCCGATATCGAGCGGCTGCTCGGGGCCATCGACCTCAGCACCAACGAAGGCCTGCGCAGCCGCGCCCTGCTGGAAGTGCTGTACTCGTCGGGCCTGCGCGTGAGCGAGCTCTGCGATTTGAAGCTCTCGAACCTCTACTTCGAGCAGGGGTTTATGCGGGTTTTGGGCAAGGGCAATAAGGAGCGGCTGGTGCCCATCGGGCGCGAGGCCGTGAAGCACCTGCACTTTTATATGGGCGGCGTGCGTCAGCATTTAAACGTGCAGTCCGGCTGCGAAGACATCGTGTTTCTGAGCCACCGGGGGCGGCAATTGTCGCGCATCACGGTCTTCACCACCATCAAGAAGCTGGCCGACCTGGCGGGCCTGCGCCAAACCATCAGCCCGCACACGCTACGCCATTCCTTCGCCACGCACCTGCTCGAAGGTGGCGCCGACCTGCGCGCCGTGCAGGAAATGCTGGGCCACATTTCCATTACCACCACCGAAATCTACACCCACCTCGACCGCGACTACCTGCGGCAGGTGATTACCGAGTTTCACCCACGGAGCTGAGGGCCGCCGTCGGGCGCCGTAGCGCGAACTTTGTAGCTCGCGTTTTTGCCACGTTCGGCTTTTGGTAAAAACGCGAACTACAAAGTTCGCGCTACTACTAAATGCCAAAACCGCTTCGCCTTGCCCTGCTGGGCCTTTTAGTATTCCTGCTGCCGCTGGTGGCGCTGGGGCCGCGCAGCTTCATTCTACTGCACGACAACCTGGAGGCCGAAGTAGTGTGGGCGCACCTGCTGGCCCGGCTGCACCTGGCGCTGGCCCACGGCCCCGGCGCGGTAGTGCCGCCCATTATGAACGGCCTGCCCCGCGAGGCCCTGCGCTCGGGCCTGAGTGTTACGGTTTTCATCTTCCACCTGCTGCCCGCGTCGCCGCTAGCGGCCTACCTGCTGCACGAGGCGCTGGTGCGGGGGGCGGGGCTGCTGAGTATGTATTGGCTGCTGCGCGGCTACGGCCTGGCCCGCCCCGCGCAGCGCGGGCAGGCGGCGGCCGTGGCCCTGCTGTGGGCGGCGCTGCCCGCGTATAGCATATTCGGGGTGAGCGTGCTGGGGCAGCCGGCGCTGCTGCGGGCGGCGCTGGATTTGCGGGCCGGGCGCGGGCGCTGGGTGGCGTGGCTGGTGTGCGCGGCGCTGCCGTGGTGGTCGTCGTTTGTGCTGGTGGGCCCGTTTTTGGCGGCCGTGTGGGGGCTGGGATTAGTGGTTGATTTGGCGCGGCGCGGGCGGGTGGCGTGGCCTGCTTTTAGGCGCGGCGCGGCCGGGCTGGCGTTGCTGCTGCTGAGCTACGCGGTGGTGGAGTGGCAGCTGTTTTACGGGCTGCTGATAGCCAAAACCTTCGTGGCCCACCGCGAAGAGTTCGACTTGGCGCGGCTGGCGCGGCCGGGCCTGGGCCGGGGGCTGCGCGAGGCGGGGCAGCTGTTTTGGCTAGGGCACTACCACGCCAGCCCGTTCTTCAAGGGCGGTATTTTGGCGGCCGTGGCCGTGGTGCTGGCGCGGCTGGCCCCGGCGGCGCGGCGGCCGCTGCTGGGCCGGGTAGGGGTGGGGCTGGCGGGCATCGCGGGGCTGTGCTTGCTGGCGGGCTTGCTGCCGCAGGTGTCGGCCCGGTTGCAGGGCCGGCTACCGCTGCTGCACGCGTTTTCGCTGGGGCGGTTCTACTTTTTGCTGGCCTTGCCCTGGGTGCTGGTGCTGGTGGCGGCGGTGCGGCGGCTGCCGGCCGGGCGGCTGGCCTACGCGCTGGTGGCGCTGCAAGCGCCGCTGGCCCTGGCCGCCAACCCCGAGTTTACCAACAACCTGCGCGCCCTGGCCGGCTGGCCCAAGGCCGACGCGCCCGGCTACGCGGCCTACGTGGCGGCGGGCCTGCTGGGCCAGGCCCGCCGCTTTATTCAAGCTGAAACCGGCCTTTTGCCCCCGGCCTACCGCGTGGCCTGCCTGGGCTTGCCGCCCGCCGTGGCGCAGCTCAATGGCTTCTACACCCTCGACTCGTACCAAACCCTTTACCCGCTGGCCTACAAGCACGCTTTTCGGCCCCTCATCGCCGGCGAGCTGGCCAAAAGCCCCGAGCTAGCCACCTACTTCGATGCCTGGGGCAACCGCTGCTACCTGTTTTCGGCCGAGCTGGGGCGCGATTTTTTGGTGGGCAAGCGGCCGGCGCGCACCGTGCAGCACTGGGCCTTCGACGCGGCGGCCTTCCGGCGGCTGGGCGGGCGCTACGTGCTCTCGGCCGTGCGCCTGGCCCGCCCCGCCGCGAGCGGCCTGCGCCCGCTGGGCGTGTTCGACGACTCGGCGGCCCACTGGCGGCTGTATCTGTACGAGGCCCGGTAGCAGGGGCGCTCACCGAGCGGCTACGCCTAGCAGCTTACCGCCTGCTGGCATTCGCGCAGCCAGTACTCGGCATCTTGCCGGGAAGTGAAAAACTGCAATTCAAACTTGCCGGCGAAGAGGTTTTGCCGCAGCAGCAAGCCCAGGTCGTCTTCGGTGTGGGGCTGCAATACGTGCGCCACGCAGCACAAGCCCAGGCGCCCGGCCTGCGGTGCCCAGAGGCGCTGGAGCCAGTCGAGCGAATCGAACCACGGCCCCAAAACCTGGCTATTATCGTTGAGCAGGTACCGCACCGGGCTAGTGGGCAGCAGCCGGAGCAGTTCGGTGGCGGCGTGCTGGCCATCCGGGGTCGTTACGACGCCCGACCAGGTAAGGTGCAGCCAGCGGGTGGCGTTGGAGTAGGCGGCGTGGCAGTACTCCCGGCCGCCGGGGTGGGCAAAACGGTGGTGAAGCATGGTAAAAAGCAAGGTAAAGCTAGCAATTGGACAAAAAATAAGGCACCGGATAAAAGCTCATCTATTAGGTGAGTTGACGCAAAACCCTCGCCTGGGGTTGCTTCACAAGCGCCGCCCGTGGCGTAGATTTGATTTTTACGCTTGTGCCGCGCATGGCTTCTAATAACTACCGAAACCCGACGAGTGGCCCCCCGGCCACCAATCGCCAGAACCCACCGCCCACCCCCGAAAACGGGGCCACCCGGGCGCGGGGCAATACCCCCCGGCCGGCCCCCGTGCCGCCCGCTGCCGACACTGCCCCGGCCCGCCCGGCGGCCCCCGGCGGGCGCAGCCGCCCGGCCGCGCCCGCCGGCAAAGCCGCCGCCGCGCCGCGCCCGCCCCGGCCGCCGCGCTCGGGGCCGGGCGCTGGCCTGGGCCAAGTAGCCGACCTGCTCAAAGACCGCCGCTTTCACCTGCTGGTAGGCTTTGGCCTGCTGCTGGGCTCGATTTACCTCACCATTGCCTTCACGTCGTTTCTGTTTAGCGGGCGCGCCGACCAGAGCATCGTGGCCGCGCTGGGCACCGTGCCGGTGAAGGAAGCTGGCCAGGAAGCTGGCAACTGGCTGGGCCTGCTCGGCGCCTGGCTGGCCGAGAAGTTTATCTACCGGGGCTTTGGGCTGGCGGCCTACGCGCTCATTCCGATGGTGTTTTTCCTGGGCTACAAAATCGTATTTCGCCGGGCCAGGGGCTCGGTGAGCTACGTGCTGGCGCTGGGGATGTTTACGATGCTGTGGACCAGTGTCTTACTCGGTTATGTGGTAGTGCAGATGGAGGCCCCGGGCACCGACCCCGCCCAGGCCCACCGCCTCGACTGGCTCAGTGGCGGCGGCGGCTACGAGATGGCGCTCTGGCTACAGTCGCTGGTGGGCTGGGGCACGGTGCTGCTGCTGGCGTTTGGGCTGATTATGTTCGTGGTGTTCTTCTTCAACATCACCAGCCTCGACCTCGGCCTGGGCGGCCGCGACGAGGAGGAAGGGGAGGAGGAAGCCCTCGCCGAAGCCGCCGCGCCCGCCCCGGCCGTTGCCAACCGCCCGCTGGCCAAAAACCCGGCCCCGCGCCCCGCCGCGCTGGCCGAAGAAGAAGAGGACGAAGCCGCTACCGAGCCCGCCATTACCCGCGAGCCCGAGTTTGAGCCGGCTCCCGCCCCGCGCCCCAGCCCGCTAAAGGCGCCGGTGCTCAGCACCAGCTTTGAGGTGGCCGCGCCGGTTGCCGCGGCGCCCGAAGTGGAGGTAGAGCCCGCGCCCTGGCTGGCTGCCGCTGGTGCGGCCATGCCCCTGGCCGTGGCTACGGCGGTAGTTGCGCCCGCTGCTACGGCGGCGGCGGCTGGAGTAGGGGCCCTGGCTGCACCTTCTGGGCCTACTTTCTCCTTCGAACTGCCCGAGGCCGAGCCGGAGGTGCGGGAAGTAGCTCCCGCCATCGTCGCCACCACCCCCACGCCGCTCTCGCTGGCCGACCTCGCCGACGATGATGCCCCGCTGCCGGTTAAGCCAGCCGCCTCGCACCAGCCGCTAGAAATCACGGTGCCCAGCCGCGACGACCTCGACCCCAGTGCGGGGGCCGACATCGCGGCCGTGGCCGACGAGGATGCCGACGCCGATGCCATGCCCGACGTCAATTACGACCCCACGCTCGACCTCTCGCGCTACCAGTTTCCGACCCTGGAGCTGCTCAACGACTACGGCGTGGCCAAAGCCCAGGTAACCAAGGAAGAACTGGAGGCCAACAAGGACCGCATCGTGGAGACGCTGGGCCACTACAATATCGCCATTGCCAGCATCAAGGCCACCATCGGGCCGACCGTGACGCTGTATGAGATTGTGCCCGAGGCCGGCATTCGCATCTCCAAAATTAAGAGCCTGGAAGACGATATTGCCCTGAGCCTGGCCGCGCTAGGTATTCGCATTATCGCGCCGATTCCGGGCAAGGGCACCATTGGTATCGAGGTGCCGAACACCAAAAAGGAGATGGTGAGCATCCGCTCGGTGCTGGGCTCGGAGAAGTTTGCCCGCTCCGAAATGGATTTGCCGGTGGCCTTTGGCCGCACCATCACCAACGAAGTATTCGTGGCCGACCTGGCCAAAATGCCGCACTTGCTCATGGCCGGCGCTACGGGCCAGGGCAAATCGGTGGGGTTGAACGTGATTTTGGCCTCGCTGCTTTACAAGCGCCACCCCGCCCAGCTCAAGTTCGTGCTGGTCGACCCCAAGAAGGTAGAACTCAGTATCTTCAACAAGATTGAGCGCCACTTCCTGGCCAAGCTGCCCGATGTGGACGAGCCCATCATCACCGATACCAAGAAGGTGGTGCACACGCTCAACTCGCTGTGCATGGAAATGGACCGCCGCTACGACCTGCTGAAAGAAGCCGGCTGCCGCAACCTTAAGGAGTACAACGCCAAGTTTATCGAGCGGCGGCTGAACCCCAAGAAGGGCCACCGTTTCATGCCGTTTATCGTGCTGGTAATCGACGAGTTGGCCGACCTCATGATGACGGCCGGCAAGCAAGTCGAGCAGCCCATTGCGCGCCTGGCGCAGCTGGCCCGCGCCATCGGCATTCACCTCATCGTGGCCACCCAGCGGCCGAGCGTGAACGTGATTACGGGTATCATCAAGGCCAACTTCCCGTGCCGGATTTCCTTTAAAGTGACCAGCAAAATCGACTCGCGCACCATCCTGGATACCGGCGGGGCCGACCAGCTTATTGGCCAGGGCGACATGCTGTTCTCGGCGGGCTCGGACCTGATTCGGGTGCAGTGCGCCTTCATCGACACGCCCGAAGTAGACCGCTTGTGCGACTACATTGGCGAGCAGCAGGGCTACGCCGACGCCTACCTGCTGCCCGAAGTGGCCGGCGCCGATGGCGACGACGGCAGCGGCCAGGACGAGCTGGACCCCAGCGAGCGCGAC
>JAKONR010000434.1 GCA_022701825.1 Hymenobacteraceae bacterium
GCCAGCTTGGGCAGGTACTTGCGGCGCTGCTCCTCCGAGCCGTACTGGTAGATGGGAAACATCACCAGCGAGCCTTGCACCGAGGCCGTCGAGCGCATACCCGAATCGCCGCGCTCAATCTCCTGCATGATGAGACCGTAGCTGATGTAATCGAGCCCGCCACCGCCGTATTCCTCCGGAATGGTCGGCCCAAACGCGCCCACCTCGCCAAACTTGCGCACGATTTCGGACGGGAAATGCGCATCCTGCGCCCATTTCTCGATGTTGGGCGAAATTTCCTTTTTGACAAAGTCGCGGATGCTCTGGCGCACCAGGATATTCTCCTCGGTCAGCAGGCCGTCGAGGTCGAAATAATCGGTGAAGCCGTTGGCGTTGGTGCTGCCTTTTTGGGCAGTGTGGGCTTTGGCTTCGGGCGAGAGTACGTCGGCAATGGAGGACATGGGCGGGAAAGGCTAGGGTTTAGGCAAATGTAAAACGGAGTGGCACTCCGTTTCGCGTCAGGTCTTGCCCGCACGCGGAAACGGGGTGCCACTCCGTTCTACAAGCAAACCACCGCCAGCGCGATTTCCTCCCCTATTCCGGCCGCGCCGCTCACCTCCACCACCGCGCCGCCCGGCAGCTGCACCCGTAGCCGCCCGCCCGGCAGCACGGCCAGCACCCGGCCCACCACGGTAGCCGGCGCGGCCGGGGCCACGGGCGGCCCCACGCGACGCACCTCGCCCAAATCCAGTTCCACCACGCGGTCGGCGAGGCGGGCTATTTCGGCGGGGTCGTGGCTGATGAGGATGGTAGTGAGCTGAAATTGCCGGTGCACGGCGGCCAGGGCGTCTTGCAGGCGCAGGCGGGTAGGCAGGTCGAGGGCCGAGAGGGGCTCGTCGAGCAGCAGCAGGCGTGGGCGGCGGGCCAGGGCACGGGCCAACGCCACGCGCTGCTGCTGTCCGCCCGAGAGCACGGCCGGGCGGCGCGCGGCCAGTTCGGTTAGCTCCAGTAATTCCAGCAATTCGTCTACTATGCGGCGGGCCTCGGGCTGGCCTTCGGCGGCGAAGGCCAGGTTTTGGCGCACCGTCATGTTTGGAAACAGCGCGTAATCTTGAAACACGAAGCCCAGCGGCCGGCGCTGTGGCGGCAGCCACTGGCGGCGCTGGTGGTCGTACCAGGTTTGGCCGTCAAATTTCAGGAAGCCCCCATCCGGCTTGCTAAGGCCGGCCAGCAGACGCAGCAGGGTAGTTTTGCCCGCGCCCGAGGGGCCGCTGAGGGCCACCAGCTCGCCGGGGGCCAGCGCGAGGGCCACGTCGAGCTGGCGCGGACCGGCGGCGGTGTGCAGGGCTTTGCGAAGGTGAAAGTCTATCACGAGAGGCGGGCGGCGTCTTTTTTGGTAAACCAATACAGCGCCACCAGAATGACGAAAGCCACCGCGAGCAGCGTAAGCGCGTAGGCGTTGGCCTGGGCGTAGCGCAGGCTCTGCACCTCGTCGTAGATGGCGATGGACGCCACGCGGGTGCGGCCCGGCAGGCTGCCGCCTATCATCAGCACCACGCCAAACTCGCCCAGCGTGTGGGCAAAGGTGAGCACCGCGCCACTAAGCAGGGCGGGCTTCATATTGGGCAGTAAAACCCGCCAGAGCGTGGTCAGGCGCGACTTGCCCAGCGTGTAGGCGGCCTCGCTGAGCGCGCGCGGCACCTGCCCAAAACCCGCCTGCAACGGCTGCACCATAAACGGCAGGCTGTACACCAGCGACCCGGCCAAAATGCCGCCAAACGTAAAATTCAAGCTCAGCCCCAGCTGGTTAATCAAAAACCGCCCTACCGCCGTGCTGTCGCTGAAGGCCAGCAGCAGGTAAAAGCCGATGACAGTGGGCGGCAGCACCAGCGGCAAACTCACCACGGCCTCCAGCAGCGGCTTGAGGCGGCTGCGGCCGTGGGCCAGCACGTAGGCCAGCGGCAAGCCCAGCAGCAGCAGCAGCGCCGTGGTGCAGGAGGCCAGGGCCAGGGTCAGGCGCAGGGTTTGCCAGTAGTCGGGGGGGAGGTTCAAGTTGTTGCTTTTTGTCTGTCATGCTGAGCGCAGCGAAGCATCTTGCTCGCACCGTTTTAGCGTTTGAAAGTCACTGCGCGAGATGCTTCGTTACGCTCGGCATGACAAACGTTTTTTTATCGCTCAAAGCCATATTTTTTCAGCGCGGCGCGGGCCGTGGGGCTGGCCATGAAGGCGGCGAAGTCCTTCGCCGTGGTATTGCCGCTGGCACGTTTCAGCACCACGTAGCTTTGCCGCAAGGGCGTGTGCGCGGTGGCCGGAATGAGGTAAAACCGGCCCGCCCGGCGCAGCTCGGGGCTGAGCGCCAGCGAGTAGGCCAAAATGCCGGCATCGGCGGCGCCGGTGGCGGCGTACTGGGCGGCCTGGCCGATGTTTTCGCCCAGCACCAGCTTGGGTTTTAGCTGGTCGTAGAGTTTGTAGTAGCGCAGGATTTCCTCGGCTTTCTGGCCGTAGGGCGCGTGGGCGGGGTTGGCAATGGCGAGGCGCTTGAGCGGCGGGGCGAGTAGAATGTTCAGGTCTTTGGTGTTGGGATTCAGCTTTCTGCCCCACAGCACCAGCCGGCCCTGGGCGTAGGGCACGGGCGCGCCGGCCGTGCGGCCGGCCTGCTGCAAGCGGCGCGGGTACTCGCTATCGGCCGAGAAGAACATATCAAACGGCGCATCGTGGCTCAATTGCTCGTAGAACCGGCCCGACGAGCCGTACACTACCGTGACCTGGGCCTGCGGGTGCTGGCGCTTGAAAAGCATGACCAGCGAATCGAGGGCATACTTGAGGTCGGCGGCGGCGGCGATGGTGAGCGCGGCGGGCGGCGCGGGGCGGGCGGCGGCCGGGCCGGCCAGCCCCAGCGCGGCCAGTAATAACAGGAAAAAACGAAGCATACACAAGGCCAGCGGCAAGCGCTGTATACTTGAAGATACAACCCTGCCCCGCGCCAGGTTTTAAGGAAAATGTAAAACGGAGTGCCACTCCGTTTTACATTTTCCTTAAAACCGCAAATTCACCGAAGCCAAAAAGTTGCGCGTGGCCTGCGGGTAGTACCAGTTGAAGGTTTCCTGGCGGCCACTGGCGCCGAGGTAGCCGTAGGAGTAGCCATTGGCCGAGTACTCGCGATTCAGCAAATTGCTGACCAGCAGAGCCAGTTCGATTTCCTTCATAAACTTGGGGTGCAGGGCGTAGCGCAGCCGGAAATCGAGCACCTGATAGGCGGCAAGGCTACGGTTGTCGTCGGTCGAGTTGTCGAGGTACTGGCGGCCCACGGTTTTGTAGAGCAGGGCCAGGCGCAGGCCCTTGGTGGGCTGGCCTTCGAGGGTGTGGGCCGAGATGGCGGCCGGCGAGTACGAGATGGTAGTGGTGCGGCCTTCGGCCGAAACTACGGGGCTGTAGTTGGCATCGTAGGTAACGTCGCGGTAGTCCTGAATGCGGTTTTGGCTGAGGGTGAGCGTACTGCTGAGGCTGATTTTGTCATTGGCCGACACGAAGCCCGTGAGCTCGACGCCGCGGCGGTAGCTGCGGGCCACGTTGGTGCGCAGGGCGGTGCCCACGTCGTTGAGCTGGCCGGTGTTCACGAGCTGGTTGCGGTAGTCCATGTAAAAGCCGTTGGCCTCGACGCGCGCGGCGGTGTTCGGGCCCAAAAAGCTGAGGTCGGCGCGAGTGAAGCGGTAGCCGCCTTCCCAGTCGAGCAGGCGCTCGGCCAGGGTGGGCGCGCTGCCGCCCGGGCGGTCGGTAAAGTCGGCGCGCACCGGCTCGCGGTGGCCCACCGCGAAGCTGGCGTAGAGCTGCTGCCCGTGCGGCAAGCTCACGGTGGCCCCGGCTTTGGGGTTGAAGAAGGTGTAATCGACGGCGGTGCTCACGCGCACCACCGGGACGCTACTGCTGATTTGCTCGGTGCCCGCGATGCTGTATAAAATGCGGCGCACCTGCGCATCGGCATAAAAGCCCAGCCACGGCACGGCCTGGTAAGTGGCCCGGGCGTAGGCGTTGAAGTCGGTTTTGCGGGCCGTGTTGTCGTAGTAGCGCTGGCCCGGAAAGCTGGTGCTGGCGTACTGCGCCCAGATTATCTCGCCGTAGTGGTCGTTGTCAAACTTGTTCCAGCCGCCGCCCAGCGTGGCTTGCAGCTTGTCATTGGCCTTGGGCTGATAATTGAGGGCAAACGTGCCGCCGTAGAAGTAATTATCGAGCCACTTGCGGTCGATGAGGTCGGTGCGCGTGAGGGTGCTGGCGCCCTGCCCCACGTTGGGCAGGCCGTAGTTGGCAAAGCGGCGGCGGGCGCGGAAGCTTTCGTAGTAGCCAAAGCCCCGCGTGAGGTGCAGCGCCGCGCCGAGGCTCCAGTCTGCGCCCAGGCCCTGCGAGAGGTGCAGCTGGTAATGGTTTTGCTGGTAGTTATCGGTTTGGTTGGCGTAGGTGTAGGAGCTGTAGCGGCGGCCTTCGCTGAGGGCGCGGGCGGCCTGCTCGGGCGTCAGCTCCTCGTTGTCGACGAAGGTTTGGAGCAAAGCGCGGTCGCCGGTGAGGGCCGGCTCGGGCACGCCGTTCCAGGCTTGGTAGGTTTTTTCGCGGCCCGAAAAGGTGATGAATTTCAGCAGCGTATTCTTTTGCTGGAAGCCCGCCGCGAAGTAGTACGACTTCAAATCCGAAGCCGCCCGGTTCATGTAGCCATCGCTGCTGATGCGCGACAGGCGCCCGTCGAAGGTGAAGTACTTGCCCACCAGCCCGGTGCCGAAGCTCACGTTGTTCTTCCAGGTGTTGAAGGAGCCGTAGCTGTTCTGCGTTTCGGCGTAGGCCTCGCGGCGGTTGTCGAGCGTCGAGATATTGAGGCTGGCCCCAAAAGCCGCGCTGCCGTTCTGGCTGGTGCCCACGCCCCGCTGCACCTGAATGCTATTGATGGACGAGGCCAAATCGGGCAAATTCACCAGAAACGAGCCGTGGCTCTCGGGGTCGTTGAGCGGCACGCCGTTGATGGTGGTGTTGATGCCCGTGCTGCTCGTGCCCCGGATGCGGATGTCGGTGTAGCCCACGCCCGCCCCCGCGTCGGAGGTCACGACCACCGAGGGCGTCTGGTCGAGCAGGTAGGGCAAATCCTGGCCAAAATTGCGCTTGTTGAGGTCTTGCTTGCTGAGGTTGGTGTACACGGTGGCCGTGCGGTCGCTGGCGCGCTGGGCCGTCACGAGCGCCTCGCCGGTGAGCACGCCGCCCGGTAGCAGCTGCGCGCTGAGCTGCTGCGCGGCGGCCTGGCCCCGCACCTGGCGCACCAGCGGCTCGTAGCCCAAGAAGGTGATGCGCAGCTCGTGCGCGCCGGCCGGCACGGCCGCCAGGCTGAAGGCCCCGGCCGGATTGGTAGTCCCGATGGCCGCGCCATCGAGCAAAATGGTGGCGCCGGGCAACGCCTCGCCCGTGCGCGCATCGGTGATGGTGCCCGCCACGGGGCCTTGTGCCCACGCCGGCGCGGTGGCCAGCGCCAGCAGCGCCGCTCCCGCAACATGTATAGTTTTCAACTAGGAAACCTGATAAGTAGAACGCGCCCAGACTCCAGGGGTCGGTGCATGGGCGGAAACGCTCGCGGATTGGTTGTTCCCGACGCCGGCATTACCCGGTTCCGGTTCAATGGGTGTAATCTCAGCCAGCCAGTAAAACCTGGCCAGCACCCCTAAACACAGGCGCAAAGATACGCCGGCCATTCCGGTGCGGCTTTAGGCAGGCCCAAAAGGGGCATTTTATGCCCGCTGGGCGGCATTGGGCGGCTGGTGGTGCCCGCCCCCGCCCGGCTGCTTGCCAAACTTGCCAGCTGGGGCCTGGTTTATTAGGTCATTAGCTGGCGGTCAGTTATCTTAGCTGAACGCAAGCGGCTGGTAACGCGCCGCTCGTTTTTTGCGTCTTCAGGGCACTCCTTGCCGCCGGTTTTTATCTCGCCAGTTACGTTTTTACTGCTATGCACCAGCTTCTCTGCGCCGTATTTCTGCTGGCTGTCTTCACTTTTTTCTTGGTCGTGCCCAAGCGCCGGGCCGTGCCCCCGCCGCCCCCCCCCTCGGGCGGCGACGACGGCGGCGGCGAGCCCTCCGACCCCGGCCTGCCCGACCTCGACCTGCCGCCCGGCATCTCGCGCCCCATCAACGATTGGGAGCCGGAGTACAACCGGCGGCGCGTGCTGCATTAGCGAACAGGTTTCAGTGCAGCGTAAGCTTTAGCTTGCGAGCGAGCGCCGCGAGCAGCCACGCTGGCAGACGTTCGCTAATGCCGCTGCTCGCGGCGCTCGCTCGCAAGCTAAAGCTTACGCTACAGCACCTCAATCGTATATGCGGCGTGAAACTCTAGGCTCGGCGGCAGCACGATAATGCCTTCCTTGTCGGCCAGCTCGCCGGGTGCGCCTACGGCGCTGGCCACGCCCTGCCACGGCTCAACGCACACGAAGCCCGCCTGGGCACTCTTGGTCCAGAGGCCGAGGTAGGGAAAGCCCGCAAAGCCCACCCGCACGGCCCGCGCCGAGCGGTGCGAGCGCAGCGTGAGGCGCGTGAAATCGTAGTGACTGAACACCAGCGCATCGTCGGCGAACAGCTCGCCGGTCAGCGGCAGCTCGGTATTGCCATTGGCGAGCGGCACGGGCTGGGTCTCGCCCGAGCGCAGCCCGCTTTGCAGCAAGTGGCGCTGGGGCTGCACCGGGTGGTCGAAAGCGAAATAGTAGTCCTCAAACGCCTCGCCCGGCAGCAGCGGGCACCGAAAGGCCGGGTGCGCCCCGATACTAAACAGCAGCTCGTGCGGCGCGGCGGCGGGGTTGCGCACCTTCCAGCCCACGGTGAGCTTTGTATCGTGCAGCTCGTACACCACGCGCAGCTCAAACTCGAACGGAAACACGGCCCGGCTAGCCGGGCTGGCCATGAGCTGAAACACGAGTTGGGTTTCCTCCTCGTGGATGAGCTGAAATTCCTGGTCGCGAGCGAAGCCGTGCTGCGGCAGCTTATACGCCTGGCCATTATACAAATACGTGTCTTCGGGCAGCCGGCCCACTATCGGGAACAGCAGCGGCGCGTGGCGGCCCCACTGCGCGGGGTCGGCCTGCCAGATGTATTCGAGGTCACCCAGGTCGCGGCGTTGGAAGCTGGCGAGCTCGGCCCCGTGCGAGTTGACTTGCACGCGGCACTGGTCGTTTTGGAGAGCGTAGGTCGGCATGGTGTAGGGTAAGCGTTAGCTTGCCAGTTTGGTGTGCGGTAAGCTTTAGCTTGCCGTTTTATGAAAAACTTGTTTGCTCAATACGTTTTTGCGGCAAGCTAAAGCTTACCCTACACTACTCACGGCAAGCTAAAGCTTACCACACGCCGCCCGCGCCTGCGCCAATCGCACGGCGGGCGGCCCGCTTATTTCCACAAACGGCCAGCCCCGACTTACCAACTCGGCCCGGTATAGCTCGTAGAAGTGCCAGCGCTGGGCCGGGTCGGGGTGCTCGCGCAACGGGTCGGGCGCCCAGGGCAAGTCGGGCGCCAGCAGCAGCGTGAGGGCGTAGCGCGGCTTTTCCAGCTCGGCCAGCACCCAGGCCGGGCAGGTGCCGAAGGCGTTTTCGGCCCAGATTTTAATGACCAGCAAATCGGTGTCGCAAAACAGAAAACCCGTGATTTGGGCGGCGGCATCCTCGGCCGCGAGCTGGCCGCGGGCAATGGCTTCGAGGTCGGCCAGGGTGTAGGCGGGGCCGTGGGCTTCGAGGTAGACGCGGGCGTATTCGGGCACGAAAGTGGTACTGTAGTGCGCCGCCAGCTGCGCGGCCAGCGACGACTTGCCCGCCGATTCGGGGCCGGTGAGGGAGATGCGCTGCATGGGCTAGGAGGCCAGGGGCACGGCCGGGCCGGCTTGCTCTTTCAGCCACTGCTGCCGCCACTGCCAGTAGCCATAGGCGGCCAGCCCCAAATACAGCGCGTACAGCAAGCTGGTCGGGTACAGTTCCTTCACCCACAGCACGGGCACGTAAATGACATCGACCAGCAGCCAGAGCCACCAGTTTTCAAGACGCTTGCGCATCAATAAAAACTGCGCTACCAAGCTGGTGCCGGTGGTGAAGCTGTCGAGGTACGGGAACGACGAGTCGGTGCGGTGCCCCAGGTAGTAGCCAAAGCCCGCCGTGAAAACGGCGATAAATGCCGCGCCCGCGCCCCACTCGGCGGGCGTGGTGCGGGCGATGGCCAGCGGCGTTTGGCCTCGGCCGCCGTAGAGCCACTCGTACCAGCCGTAGGCGCTGAGGGCGATGAACATCACCTGCAAGCCGCTGTCGGCGTACAGCGCTTTTTGGTAATAAATGACGATGTACAGCACGCAGCTGACGATGGCAGTAGGAAAATTGAGGAGCGACTCGCGGGCGGCCAGCCACACGCAGGCAAAGCCCGTGAGCACGGCCACCCATTCGAGCGGGGTGGTGCCGCGCAGGGCTTGCGCCACCATCGCCTGCACCTCTGAAAACGCAAAAAGCAGCATGAGCAAAAAGCCTGAAAAGCCGCGCAAGGTAGCCCGCCGGGGTAATTTTGCCGGATGCTACCCGACCTTACCCCCGCCGCCCTGCACGCCCGCCTGGCCGCCGGCGAAGACATTCAGCTCGTAGACGTGCGCGAGGAAATAGAGTACGACTACTGCCGCATTGCGGGCAGCGTGCTTATTCCGCTGGGCGAGGTGCCGCGCCGGGCCGATGAAATCCGGGCTGATGGGCCGGTGGTGCTCATTTGCCACCACGGCGTGCGCTCGGCGCAGGCGCTGGGCTACTTGCAGCACCGGCTGGGCCGCCAGAATTTGCTTAACTTGAAGGGTGGCATCGACGCCTGGAGCCGCGAGGTCGATGCGTCGGTGCCGGTGTATTAGCTTAGTGCTTGGTGCTTAGCACTTAGTGCTTAGTGCTTAGTGCTTGGTATCTAGCACTTGTGAATAAGCAGATTATACATTCAGAACCTATACACTATGCACCAAGCACCAAGCACTAACAACGCCCCCACCCTCGCCGACCGCCTGGCCCCGCGCGAGCGCCCCACCGGCCACCCGCTGATGCACCAAGACTGGGGCGACTTGCTCTTCATGCACTGGCCGGTGCCGGCCGATATCATTCAGGCGTGCCTGCCGCCGCGCCTGCAGGTAGACACCCACGGCGGCACGGCCTGGATAGGCATCGTGCCCTTTCGGATGTGGAACGTGCGCAGCCGCGTAACGCCGCCCGTGCCCGGCGTGCGCGAGTTTCTGGAGCTCAACGTGCGCACCTACGTGCACCTCGACGGCGTGCCCGGCGTGTGGTTTTTCTCGCTCGATGCCACCAATGCGCTGGCCGTGTGGGCGGCCCGCACATTTTTTCACCTCCCCTATTTCCGGGCCAGCCTCAGCCTGGAGCGCCCGATAGCCGAGCAGGTGCGCTACGTGGGCCACCGCGTGCACAACGGCGCGCCCGATGCCGAATTTGCCGCCACCTGGGAGCTGGGCGACCACCTGCCCCACCCCGGGCCCGACTCACTCGACTTTTTTCTCACCGAGCGCTACGCCCTCTACGCGGCCGGCGGGCAGGGGCCGGGCCGTGGCGATAAGCTCTACCGGGGCCGCATCGCGCACCAGCCCTGGCCGCTGCGGGCGGCGCGCCTGCTCGATTTCAAGTCCGATTTAATCGAGCAGCACGGCCTGCCCGCGCCCGAGGGCCGGCCGCTGCTGCACGCGGGCGGCCCGCTGCACGTCGACTTGTGGCCCTTGCAGCGCGTCTGATTGTAGGGTAAGCTTTAGCTTGCCTTTTCCACGATTTCCTACCGTCGGCAAGCTAACGCTTACCGCACCTTTGCCCTGTGTTTCGCCTTCCGCCCTTCCCCAATTTACCCGTAGTAGCGGCCCTGCCCGAGCTGCTGGCCGCCCTCGACGCCTCGCCCCGCGCCGTGCTCGAAGCGCCGCCCGGCGCGGGCAAAACTACCGTGGTGCCGCTGGCTTTGCTGGCCGCCGCGTGGCGCGCGCCCACCCAAAAAATCCTGGTGCTGGAGCCCCGCCAGCTGGCTGCCCGCGCTGCCGCCGCCCGCCTGGCGCAGCTGCTGGGCGAGCCCGTGGGGCGCACCGTGGGCTACCGCGTGCGCCTCGACAGCAAGGTATCGAAAGACACGATTATTGAGGTCATTACCGAGGGCATCCTGACGCGCATGATTCAGGACGACCCGGCGCTGGAAGACGTGGCCTGCGTGGTGTTTGACGAGTTTCACGAGCGCAGCCTGAATGCCGACCTAGGGCTGGCATTGGCGCTCGATGCCCAGGCGGTACTGCGGCCCGAGCTGCGCATTTTGCTGATGTCAGCCACCCTGGAAGCGCAGCGGCTGGGGCAGTGGCTGCCCGCGCCGGTGGTGTCGTCGGCGGGCTTTTTGTTTCCGGTCGAAACCCACTACCTCGACCCGCGCCGTGCCGCCGCCTTGCCCAACAAGCCCGGCGAGCGGCTGGCCGAGCTAGTGCCCGCGCAGGTGCGCGAGGCGCTGGCCCGGCACGAAGGCGACGTACTGGTATTCCTGCCCGGCGTGGCCGACTTGCAGCGCGTGGCTAGAAAGCTCGGCGACAGCCTGCCCCCAACAACCGACCTGCACTTGCTGCACGGCGAGCTGCCACTCGAAGCCCAGGACGCCGCCCTGCGTCCCGCCGCGCCCGGCCGCCGCAAGGTTATTCTGGCCACCAGCATCGCCGAAACCAGCCTCACCATTGAGGGCGTGCGGGTAGTGGTGGATGGCGGCTTTGCGCGGGTACCGCGCTTTATCGCGCGCACCGGCTTCACTACCCTCGAAACCGTGCCCGTGGCCCGCGCCGCCGCCGACCAGCGCCGGGGCCGCGCCGGCCGCCTCGCGCCCGGTACCTGCTACCGCCTCTGGACCGAGGCCGAGCAGCACCAGCTGCCCGCCCACCGCCCGCCCGAAATCCACACCGCCGACCTCAGCGGCCTGGTGCTGGAGCTGGCGCTGTGGGGGGCCAACGACCCAAATAGCCTGCGCTGGCTCGATGTGCCGCCCGCCGCCGCCGTGGCCCAGGCCCGCGAGCTGCTGGTGAGATTGGGGGCGTTGGAGTTAAGAGTTAAGAGTGATGAGTTAAGAGTTAAAAATGAGGTGTCGAATGATGAAAACCTCGGCACCAGCTTCAAGCACTACGACCTCTCAACTCTTAACTCCACCACCCACGGCCGCCAGCTCGCCAAGCTGGGTTTGCCGCCGCGCCTGGGGCACTTGGTAGTGCGCGGCACCGCGCTGGGCCACGGCCCGGCCGCCGCCGCGCTGGCCGCCCTGCTCGGCGAACGCGACCTGCTGCGCTGGGCTACGCCCACCGACCCGCGCCCCCTGCCGCCCGACCTGCGCCTACGCCTCGAAGCCCTGGCCAGCGGCCGGCCGCCGCTGCCCGGCCTGGCGCTGCACCACGCCACCTTGCAGCGCGTGCGCGATGTGGCTCGCCACCTGCAAAGCCGCTTGGGTTTTAAGCAGGAAAATTCACCAGCTCGTGCCTTCACGCATTCACCCATCGGCCTGCTCACCGCGCTGGCCTACCCCGACCGGCTGGCCCAGCGCGAAGCCCCCGACCGCCTGCGCCTCGTGACCGGCCAGCGCGTGAGCCTCAAAACCGAGGACGTGGACCCGCAGGCGCAGTTTTTTGCGGTGGCCTACCTGGCGG
>JAKONR010000099.1 GCA_022701825.1 Hymenobacteraceae bacterium
CACCCAGCATCCAGATGGCGGGCCAGATGCCCTTGCCCTTGGGCAGCTTGGCGCGCACGTCGAGGCGGCCAAAAATAAACTCCTTTTTGCCCTTCGTAATGATGCGGCCCGAGGTGTAGCTGCGCCCATTGTAGCTCTCAGGCTTGGCGATGATGTTGAGGTTGCCGCCGGTCACGGTCACGTTGTCGCGGCGGTTGGTGGTGGCTTGCAGCTCGTTGTTAAACCACACGTCCTTCACTTCATACACCCACTTGTTCTGGTCGAGCGAAGAGCCGTCGAACTCGTCGCTCCACACCAGCTCGGTGTAGTCGGCAAAGGTTTTGGGCACGGCGTTGGTGGTGGCGTTGCCGACTTTAGCGTCGTCCGAAATCACGGGGCCGGGCGGCTCCTGGGTGCAGCTGCCCGTGGAAAGCGCCAGAACAATGCCGGCCGAAAGGTTGCGCAGCAGGGTGGGATTAAATAGGAGCGTCATGAGGAAAGTTGGATTGGTTGAATTAGTAGTGCGAGCGTGAGACCCCACCCCCGGCCCCCTAGCCCCTACCCCCTCCGGGAGAGGGGAGCCTTTTGTAGGCTGTTAGCTTCTGGCTAGTAGCTGTTAGCCTTTGTGCTGAAAAAGCTAGTAGCTAGCAGCTAAAGGCTAACAGCTCAGCGAAAGGCTCCCCTCTCCCGGAGGGGGTAGGGGCTAGGGGGCCGGGGGTGGGGTTATGCGGCCGGCGAGCTTACTTCACCCGCATCTTAATCGTGAATAGCGGGTCATCGCTTGGTCCGCCGGCGCGCAGCACCATGTGCTGGTTATCAATGGACAAGATGCGGTAAATGCGGCTGGTGGGCGCATCGGTCACGCCGATGAAAGTACCAGGCTTGGCCAGCACAAACTGCGCGATGCCGGTGCCCGAGGCCGGCCCGAAGGTGAAGGTCGTATTGTCGGAGCGCGGGGCCTGGCAGGCGTACACGCCCGCCACGAAGGTTTCGGTCTTGGCGTCGTAAGTAAAAGCGTTGGCCGTGGTGAAGGTGTATTCATCGTCGGCCTGGCAGGCGGGCAGGCTGCCCAGCGCCCCACCGGCGTAGTAGCCCGAAGGGTTGGCCTCGTTGCCCACCGCAATGGTCTGGGCCACCGTGTTGTCGAGCACCCAGGTGCGCGACGAGCCGCCCGTGAGGAAGATTTTGGCGCGGTCCTGGGCCGAGAGCTGCGGCATGTAGGTCGTGATGGTTTTGGTGCCGTCGGGGTTGGTGCCTTGCAGGCGCAGCTTGGTGGCGGTGGCCTCCACGATGTCGTAGGTCTTGTTGACTACCGAGTCGGGCAGGCCGATAAACGACTTATTGCGCTGAAGCACCAGTTGGCCCAGGTTGCCATTGGGCTTGAAGATGAAGTCCGAATTACCGCTCAAATCCTTGCCGCAGGCGCCGCTCTGGTAAGTAGCCCCCTGCGCATCGTAGCTGTAGGTGAAGGAGCTGGTGAACGAGAACTGGTCGTCGAGCTGGCAGGCGTTGAGCGTGGTCGAGCTTGAGAGCTGGGTGCCGCTGGCCGAGAGCCGCACCACGGCCCCCGGCTGGTCCGATAGCGTCCACGACGTAGCGCCCGAGCCCGCGCAGGCCGTGAGCACCGCAAAGGCTGCGTTGCCGCAGATGCTCGGGATACTCACCGGCACCTGCTGCGACTGCCCCAGCCCGGTGCGCCCGGCCGCCGTGAGGTGGGCGCGGTAGGTGCCCGGCTGCCGGTAGGTGTGGGTCACGTTTTGGCCCTGCGCCAGCGCCGAGCCATCGCCAAAATCCCACTGGTAGAGAAAGGAATCGGTGGACTTATTGGTGAACGTGGCCACCACCGGGTACTGGCTCGTGTTGAGCGTCACCGTGAAATCGGCCGTAGGCAGCGGCCCCGAGAGGTCGGCTACCTCGTCTTTGCGGCAGGCCGCCAGGGCGGCCACGCCGGTCAGGACAAGGGCGGCTTTGCGGAGAGAAGGATACATAGGGGTAGGTGGGGAAAGCTAGGGAGTAAACAGGTTTTTAGTTGGTCATGCTGAGCGGAGCGCAGCGGAGTCGAAGCATCTCTACCGCCTCGTTGGACGGTTTGGAGGAAGCGGCAGAGATGCTTCGACTCCGCTGCGCTGCGCTCAGCATGACTGAACAACCCATCCTTAAAAACGAATTAATAGCCAGGGTTTTGCGTCAGCGCTGGGTTGGCGTCGCGCTCCGACTGCGGGATGGGTAGCAGCACGTTGAAAGGCTTCACACCCTTGGCCAGCAAAGCGGGCAGGGTGGTGAGCTTGCCGGTGCGCTTGAGGTCAAACCAGCGGTCGTCCTCGAAGGCCAGCTCGTAGCGCCGCTCCTTAATCACGGCGTCGGTGAAGTTGGGCGTGGTCGTGCTCAGGTCGGTGAGGCCGGCGCGGCGGCGCACCAGGTTAATGGCGTCCACGCCCTCCTGGGTCGGCCCCACGGCCTCGGCCAGAATGAGGTACACCTCGGCCAGGCGCAGCACCGGGAAGTTGAGCGGCGAGTCCCACACGTTGGTATTCGTCTTGCCCACAAACCACTTCTTGCAATTGTAGCCATCGGGCGAGCCCACCAGCCGCGCCGGCTGCGCGCTGGTAGCGCTGCCCGCCGGGTAGGTATCGCCCGGCGACCAGATGGTGACGGCTTTGCGCTTGTCGCCGGCTTCGTAGCCCTGCACAAACTCGTTTTCGGGAATGTTGAAGCCGTAGCCGCCCTGCGGCACCAGCCCCTGCCCGCGCGGCCCAAAAAACTCGTTGCCCACAAAGCCCAGCCCGTCGAACGTATACTCGTTGAGCCCGTTCACGAACTGCACCTCAAACAGCGACTCCTTGCCGTTTTCGTTGGCTACCTTGAAGTTGTCGCCGTAGTCGGCCCACAGACTTTTGCCCGAGCCCGCAATCACCTCGCGGGCGCGGGTGGCCGCGGCGGCCTTGTTGCCCTGCGTGATATACACTTTGGCCAGCAGGCCGGTGGCGGCCCACTTGGTAGCGCGGCCCAGGTCGGGGCCCGAGTAGCTGCCCGGCAGGTTGTCGATGGCGGCCGTCAGGTCGAGAATAATCTGGGCATAGATATCGGCTGCGGGCGAGCGCGGCAGGCGCGCGTCGGCCGGGGTGGCCGGTGGCACCAGGATTTTGGGCACGTCGCCGTAGGCCCGCACCAAATCGAAGTAGTACTTGGCCCGCAGAAACTGCGCCTCGCCTAGGCAGCGCTTGCGCAGCGTGGCGTCCATGCTGGCGATGCCGGGCACCTTTTGCAACACCAGGTTGCACGAGCCGATGCCCACGTAGGAGCCGTTCCAAAGGCGCGTGGTCATGGGGTTGCTGCTCGGGATGTTGAAGAAGTCGAGCTGAATTTCCTCGGCCCCGTCGCCGCCGCCGCCGCCGCCCGTGAAGGAGTTGTCTGACATAATCTCGCCGATGCCCCAGAGCGCGTAGTTATACTGCCCGCCCCGGTTGAGCTGCGCGTAGCACGCCGTAGTGGCCTGAATGGCGTCCGATTCGGTCTGGTAAAAGCTTTCGGTCGTGATGCTGTCGGTGGGCTTAAGGTCCAGGAATTTCTCGCCGCAGCCGCCGAGGAGGACCAAAGCCAGCAAAGACGCGGCGGAGAATTTGATAGGAGAGAGGTGCATATGGGTGGGTGAGAAAGTAGGATGAGTGGGGTGTTGAACGAGCGGGTGGCGTTGTCATGCTGAACGCAGTGAAGCATCTTGGCTGCTGCACTAACCTCAACCGTTGCAACGGGGCGGTAGAGATGCTTCACTGCGTTCGGCATGACAACACCATCCGCTCATTTCATTAAAACCCAATATTTACGCCCGCCAGAAACACCCGCGACTGCGGATAAATCCCGCGGTCGAGGCCCGCGCCACCCAGCTCGGGGTCGAAGCCCGTGTATTTGGTCAGCGTCAGCAGGTTTTGGCTGGTCACGTACACGCGCAGGGTTTGGCCGGCAAAGCGGTTGATGAGCGTTTTGGGGAAGTTGTAGCCCAACGTCAGGACCTTGACGCGCAGGTAGGAGCCATCTTCGATGAAGTAGCTGCTCACGCGCAGGTTCAGGTTGGGGTCGCCGGCCACGGCGCGGGGCACGTCGTTGGTGCTGTTGGGGCCGGTCCAGCGGCTGAGCACGCGGGTGCTGCTGTTGCCGTTGCTGTAGAGGCCGCCCTCGGTGTACACGCGGTTGAGGTTGTACACGTCGTTGCCCTGCGAGCCCTGAATGAATACGTTGAGGTCGAA
>JAKONR010000109.1 GCA_022701825.1 Hymenobacteraceae bacterium
CACCAACTACCTGCTCATTCACCCCCAATACGCCACCGGCTACAACGCCACGCGCGGCATTCCGGTGTGGACGAGCTGGCACGTGGGCCGCACTGACCTCACCAAGGCCGCGCCCCGGCAGGACGACTTTCGGGCCGACCCCGCCCTGCCCCGGCAGTTCTACGCCGTGTCGCCGCAGAGCTACTCGGGCTCGGGCTTCGACAAGGGCCACAACTGCCCCAGCGGCGACCGCACGGCCTCGCTCGACGACAACTCGGCCACCTTCCTGATGAGCAACATGGTGCCCCAGGCGCCCCAAAACAACCAGCAAACCTGGGGCAACCTCGAAGAATACACCCGCGCCCAGGTCGTAAAAGGCCAGGAAGCCTACGTGCTAATGGGCAGCTACGGCCGCGGTGGGGTAGGCAAAAACGGCCCCGCCAGCACCCTCGACCAAGGCCGCGTCACCGTACCCGCCCGCATCTGGAAAGTCATCATTTTCCTACCCGAAGGCTCCGGCGACCTCAAGCGCATCGTGGCCGGCCAGGCTCGCATCGTGGCCATCGACACGCCCAACGACAACAGCATCAGCCCCGCTTGGCAGCCGTATCTGACTTCCGTTGACAAAATCGAAGCCGCCTCGGGCCTCGATATTCTGAGCGCGCTGCCCGTGGCCACGCAGACGCAATTGCAGAAGGTGGTGGACAGCGGACGCTAGATACCGACTGGATGTAGAGACGCATCCCTGCGTCTCACGCCCGACGAGCCTGCACAACGACGAGACGCGAGGATGCGTCTCTACACCCGTTTTGATTTTGAGCTAAAACCAACTGCCTTTAGCTCTTTCAATATCTCTACGCCCTCTTTCATGGAAAACATGCCCGCCCAGGCCGCTGCCCCGCCGCCGACCTCACCTGCGCCCAGCCCCTTCCCAGGGCTGATAACCCGCGAGCAGGAACCACTGAACCTGGAGCTGCCCTTTCCGACCCTGACCGAACCGGTGGTACCCACCAACCGCTTTTTCGTGCGCAGCCACTTCCCCATCCCCGCGCTGGCGGCCGATACCTGGCAGCTCCACATCGAAGGTGCGGTGCATGAAGCCCTGACGCTCAGCTACGACGAGCTGCGCCAGCTACCCGCCACCACCTTGCAAGCCACCCTCGAATGCGCCGGCAACGGCCGCGCCCGCCTCACGCCCAAGTCCAAGGGCCTGCTCTGGGAGCAGGGCGCCGTGGGCAACGCCGAGTGGACGGGCGTGCCCCTGGCCAGCCTGCTGGCGCGGGCCGGCGTAGCACCCGATGCGCTGGAAGTAATCTGCGAGGGTGCCGACCAAGGCTCGGTAAACGACGAACCACGGGCGCCGGGCGTTATTTCCTTTGCCCGCAGCCTACCGCTGGCTAAGGCCAACCAGCCCGAAGTGCTGGTGGCTTACCTCATGAATGGCCAGCCCCTGCCGCCCGAGCACGGCTTTCCGGCGCGGCTAGTGGTGCCGGGCTGGTACGGCATGGCCTCGGTGAAATGGCTCACCAAGCTCACCGTCAGCACCGCGCCCTACGCCGGCTACTGGCAAACGCTGGAATACGCCTACTGGCAGCGCAGCCACGGCCAGCCCACGCTCGTGCCCGTGGCCGAAATGCAGGTGAAGGCCGAAATAGCCCGCCCCGCCTTGCACGAAGCCGTGCCGGCCGGCCAGCCCTACCGCGTTTTTGGCGCGGCCTGGGCGGGCGAGAGCGACGTAGCCAGCGTCGAAATCAGCACCGACTACGGCCAAACCTGGCAGCCCGCCCACCTGCTCGGCGAGGCCGTGCCCTTCGCCTGGCGCCTCTGGGAATACAGCTGGACGCCGCCCGCCGCGCCCGGCCGCCACACCATCCAGGCCCGCGCCACCGACCGCGCCGGCCGCTGCCAGCCCACCACCCACGACCCCGACCGCCGCAACTACATGATTACTAAAATCGCGAGCGTAGAGGTTTTCGTGAGCTAGCCACGCTACCTGCCTCAGCGGCGCGGGCTGCCTGAGCCCAAAATTGCTTGAGAGTCCTTCTACCCGCATGGCTGCCCCGCTTTTTTACCGCACACTCACCTACCTTATCGCGCTGGTGTGGCTGGCCAACGGCTTGCTGTGCAAAGTGCTGGGCTTGGTGCCCCGGCACGCGGCCATCGTGGCGCGCATTTTGGGGCCGGCGTATGCGGGGCCGCTCACCCGGCTTATCGGGCTGGCTGAAATCGGGATGACCATCTGGCTGCTTAGCGGCATCAAGCGCCGCTGGTGCGTGCTGGCGCAGATGGGGCTGGTGGCGGTGATGAATACGCTGGAATACGTGCTGGCCCCCGACCTGCTGCTGTGGGGCCGGGCCAATGCACTGTTTGCGAGCCTATTTGTGGGGTTGCTGTACTACTACGAGTTTGTGCTTCCTCGCCCTTCCGCCCGCTAGCCCATGCTACTATCTTGGCTCAAAACCCATCCGTTTGCGGTCGAAGCGTTTTTTGAGCGCTCGCTCGTGCTCACGTTTGCCGCGCCGGCCGCCGAGGTGCAGGCCCTGCTGCCCGCGCCGCTCGTGCCCGACACGTTTCAGGATAGATGGGGCTTTTTGGCCGTGGCCTTGGTGCAAACGCGCCACCTGCGCCCCAAGGGTTTTCCCGTTTTTTTGGGCCAGGATTTTACGTTGGTGGGCTACCGGGCCTTCGTGCGCTACGTCACACCGGCCGGCAAGCGGCTGCGCGGCCTCTACATTCTGCGCTCCGAAACCGACCGCCGCCGCATGGCGCTGCTGGGCAATATTTTCACTCACTACGGCTACGTCACGACCGATATCAGCCTGGCCGATACCGATACTGGCGGCCTCAGGGCCACCTCGCGGCAGGGCGACTTTTGCCTGCAAGTAGCTGCGCCCGGTGCTGAGGTGGCGCTACCCACCGGCTCGCCCTTCGCCAGTTGGGCCGAGGCGCGGCGCTTTGCCGGGCCGTTGCCGTTCACGTTTTCGGTGGAGGCAGCGGCCCGGCGTGTGGTTATCATCGAGGGCGTACGCGAGCACTGGCAGCCCGCGCCCGTAGCCGTAGCGCAGGCGCACGTGGGCTTTTTGCAGCAGTTGCCGCTCAGCCAATTGGTGCTGGCCAATGCGTTTTTGCTGCGCGATGTACCCTACCACTGGAAAAAAGGCCGCACCGAGCTATGGCACCCGTAAGAAAACCTTTCCAAGGCCTGGTCAACATCGTGCGGTTCAACTGGCACTTCTACGCCCTATCGCTTGGGCTGATGCTCGCGCTCGGGTTGGCCGCGCGGCTGTTGCCTGCGCCGCTGGGCCGCTACTCGGGCCTCGGCCTCGCGTTGGTCGCGGTTCCAATGGTGTTCTCGCTAGCCGTTTCGACTTACGTGTACGACTTCGCGGGCCTCTATGAGCTGGGCTGGCTGCCCGCCGACTGCGTACCCGCGCCCGGCGCCACAGTGCTCAGCGTCAGCGCAGGCTTTGATGAAATCAGCCCGGCATTGCGCCAGCGCTGGCAGCCAGAACAGCTGCTAGCGGTCGATTTTTACGACCCGGCCCGGCACACGGAAGTATCTATTCGGCGAGCACGGCGGGCGTATCCGTTGCTGCCGGAGGCCCTGCCCGTCAGCACCCGTGCCCTGCCCCTACCTACTGCCGCCGCCGTTACTACGGTAGCCTTCCTGGCCGCCCACGAGGTGCGCGATGCGGCCGAACGGGCCGCTTTCTTTACCGAATTGCGGCGCGTAACGCAGCCTAACGGCGTCATTATCGTGGTCGAGCACCTGCGCGACGCAGCCAATTTTTTGGCGTATACCGTTGGCTTTCTTCATTTTCACTCGCGGCGCAGCTGGCTGGCTACCTACCAAGCGGCCGGGCTACGCGTGGCCCAGGAAGTAAAAATCACGCCCTTCATCACCGCCTTTGTACTCCGCGCCGATGCAGCTTCAGCTTGAATTAATCGGGGCGCTGCTGGTAATCCTCGCCTTGCTGCACGTTGGCTTTGCCCGGTATTTCGACTGGCGGCGCGAGTTCGCCGCCGTTAGCCTCATCAACCGGCAAATGATGTACGTGCACACGTTTTTCATCGCCTTTGCCGTGCTGCTTATGGGCGTGCTGTGCCTCACTTCGGCGGCCGACTTGGTGGGCACCGCACTCGGCCGCCGGGTAGCGCTGGGCATAGGCGTGTTTTGGCTGGCACGGCTGCTCATCCAGTTTTTTGGCTACTCGGCCACGCTGTGGCGCGGCAAGCGGTTCGAGACGATTATCCACGTTTTGTTTGCCCTGTTGTGGGCTTATTTGAGCGGCGTGTTTTTGCTGGTAGGGCTGCACTTCAACTCATAGTTCGGCTCCACTGGCTAGCTTTTACCCACCGCCGGGCGGGCGGCCAAAAAGCGGCTTATCGCCTGGGCATAGGGCAGATTCTGCGCTTCTCCGGCCAGCACCATCATAGAAGCTTGGTGGTCGCCGGGCATGGGCAGCACCTGGCGGCGCTGTGGCCCTCTTGCCGCCCGCGCCACCGCCTGCGAACCAGCCAGTGTGGTCACCTTGTCGTCTTTCCCGGCAACGAGCAGCCACGGGCAATTCACCTTGGCGGCTACCCGGCCGTAGGTGGCCGCGGCGGCAGGCAGCAGCACCGGGCGCTCGGGCCGCGTGCGCCGGTAGTAGGCCGCTATGGCCTGCGGGCTCACCACGTAGCCCACCGTTAGCAGGAAGTCGCAGCGCGTGGTGGCAGCGGCTTCTGCACCCATTATCGTGCCCATCGAGAAGCCCAGCACGCCCACCCGCTGCCGGGGGCTACGCTGCCGGGCCGCAGCCAGGGCCGTGCGCAGGTCGGTCGTAAACTCGGGGTAGTACAGATAATCCTGATTGATGGCGAAAGCATCGCTGTGCCCAAAACCCCGGTAGTCGAACAGCAACACCTGATAGCCCTGCGCCGAGAGCGTGGCGGCGGTGAAAATCTGGGAAGCCATGTTGCCCGAGTCGCCGCCCGCTACTACTACTGTCGTGTTTTGGGCAGGGGTGCCAGCCTGGGGCGCTATTAGCCAGGCCGCTAGGTGCACGTGGTCGGGCGTGGTCAGGGTGAGGGCCTGGTATTTCAGGCCCAGCGTATCGGGCCGGGCCCAATAGGTGGCCAGGGGCTTGATGGCCCAGGCCGAAACCGTTGACAAAAACAACCAGCTAAGTACAAGACAACGCAACATAGCGTGAGGCGTTAAACAGCGAAAAGCCAGCGCCCTATGCACTGGCTTTTCGATAGACTAAGGCTAGGTGCGCAAGTTGCACTCAAAGCCGCTTGTTGAGGGCGCTGGTTTTGCCTGGCCTTTGGCTACGGCTTCACGCGGGCGCTCGTCACCACAAATGGCCGGTAGCCGGGCCCCTGCGCGGTGCAGAATATGTATTCCGAATTAGTGGGCTTGCGGATGCGAACGTACAGCGTCTGGTTTTTGCGCACCCACAAAGCCGTATCCAGCTTCAGGGCCAGGAAGGTGGGGCCAAAGGGCGAAGTACCCGTCACCTGTTCCACCTTAGCTTGGTCTTTGGCCACTACCTGGGCTACGCCGCAGTCGCGGTTGCGGCCCACGGTTTCAATTTCTAGTTCGTCTTCGGCCTGCGGCACAGTAGGCTCCGTGTCAGATTCTTTCTGGCAGCCGGCGGTTAACAATAGCAGCGGGAGCAGGACCTTTTGCATGGGCATGAACGGGGTTAATAGAACGCTACATATCCTGAGCTCTGTCGCGCAATAATCGTTGCATCAGCGCCCAAACCGCACTCCAAAAAAGTCGCCTTTGTTCCAGCTCGGCCGCTTGGCCACCTGCGCTACCTGGTAGCCGATGAGGAAATTGAGGCGGGCGTACTGCGCGCCGGCCGCCCAGTCGAAGGTGCCGCCGTCCACGTTGTCCTGCGGCTTGTGGTACGTGACGGCCCGCCACTTTTGCACCGTCTCGCTGAGGTTGTTTTTGCCGTCGGCCGTGCGGTTGCCGTATTTGATATGCAGCGCGGGCACGCCCTGCACCACAAAGCTGTACTGGTCGCTGCGAATGAAGCGATTTTGGGCCGGCTCGGGGTCGGGCTCCACGGTCAGCTTCAGGTAGTCAGCTGCTTGGCGCACTTCCGCGAGCAGCGACGAGTGGTCGGCCCCCAGCGGCACCACGCCCAGCAGCGGCGCGATTATCGTCGGCATATCGGTATTGATATCGGCCACCAAGGCGGTTTTGGGCACCGTCGGCAGCTTGGCAAAGTACGCCGAGCCGAGCAGGCCCATTTCCTCGCCCGTCATCAGCACGAAGAGCACCGAGCGCCGGGGCTTCTGCTTCAAACCAGCGTAGAGCTTGCTGATTTCGAGCACGCTAGCCACGCCCGTAGCGTTGTCGTGCGCGCCGTTATAAATCGAGTCGCCGTTAATAGCCGTGCCCACGCCGAGGTGGTCGAGGTGGGCGCTGTGCACCACGTACTCGGCCCGCAATTTGGGGTCGGAGCCCATAATTTTGCCCACCACATTGTAGCTCTCCACCTCTTGGTAGCGGCTGCGGTAGCGAGCACTGAAGCGACCAGGCAGCACTTGGGAAGCCAGCTTTCCGGCCCGCAGCGCGGCCAGCGCTTGCGTCGTATCGGTGGCCGCGCCGGCAAAAAACTGCTGCAACGTGGCCGCGCTCACCGAGCCCACCAGTTGCACCGAGCCCGGCGCGTAGCTGCGCGACACCGCCACTTGCCCATCGGGGCCGATGGCGCTCACCACGCCCTTCGGGAAGTCGGGTAAATGAGCCTCGGGGCGGGCAGCGGCCAGCAGCACGCCCACCGCGCCGTGGCGGGCGGCCGTTTCGAGCACCGTGCGCAAGTCGCTGAAATACTGCCGCTCATTTTCCCCAAACTGCCGCAGCGGCTGGCGCGTCACCACCACTACTTTGCCCCTGGCGTCGAGGCCCGCGTAGTCGTCGTACTTCAGCTCGGGCGCCGAAATACCGTACCCCGCAAACACCAGCGGCGCGTCTTTTACCACCACCTCGGCTTGGCCCGGATTGGGGTAAACGGTGGCGGCCGGGCCGTAGGCCAGCGGCTGCGCCGCGCCGCTGGCGGGCTGGTAGCTTAGCACCGCGCCGGGCTCCACGAAGGCGCGGCGCAGGCGCACTTTTTGGGTGTAGCCGCCCTGCTCACCGGCCGGCAGCACGCCGTTTTGCCGGAGTTGCGCCGTGACGTAGTCCACGGCCAGTTGGTAGCCGGGCGTGCCGGGCAGGCGGCCGCGCAGGCGGTCGTGGGCGAGGTAGCGCACGTGCGCCTCGAAGGCGGTGGGCTGCGCGGTGGGCAGTGCGGCGGCTACCGACGCGGGCGGCGTCCAGGTTTGGGCAGCGGCCGCAGGGCCAAGCACCCCGGCTGCCAATAGGCTGAGCCACTGTTTCATTCTACTACTATTTTGCCTATCAGACGCGATTATTCTTACAAGAAGCTCGTGTTACTAATCACGCTCGCTCTCCGTCAGCACTGTCTTAAAACCGGCCAACCGGCCGGCCGCGTCGCGGCCCAGCGCGTAGGCGTGCACCTGCGGCCCCGTGCCAATGCGGTACACTTGCACGCCATCCAGCTCCTGCTTCAGGTAAAGCTGTAGCGCCTTGTAGCGGTTGGCAATGTCAGCGCCGGCCTTGCTGGTATCAGCCGTTTGGTTGCGCAGAAACAAGGTTAGCTCCACCTTTTCGACTTTCGCATTAGCCGGCTCGCCCAGCACTTGCAGTAGCTGCGCATCGGAGAGGTCGCCGGTTGGGGCGGCGTAGCTCACGGCTTCGAGCGGGGCCTCCGACTCGCTGCCAAAAACCAGGCCCTGGGTCAGCTTTTGCAACTGAGCCAAGGTAGCATCATTAGGGTCGGCGGGCGCGGCTTTCGCGTCGGCAGGCGCCGCTTTGGCAGCAGCGAATGCGGTAGCGGCGGCCGGGGCGGGCAGGCCGCTACCACCCGGTATTTGGGCGGCGATGGCGGCGGCTAATTCCTGCATCCGCGCTTCCGGCACCTTTATTTTGGGGTTGGCGAAGTTCATGTCCGCCACCTTGTTCATCGGGATGAGGTGAATGTGGGCGTGCGGCACTTCCAGCCCAATCACGGCCACGCCGATGCGGCGGCAGGGCACGGCGGCCTGCACGCCCTTGGCCACGCGCTGCGCGAATACGTGCAGGGCGGCCAGTGCCTGCGGTGTCATGTCAAAAATATAGTCAATTTCCTTTTTAGGAATGACGAGCGCGTGGCCTTCCACTAGGGGCGTGATGTCAAGAAAAGCCAAGTGGTCAGCATCTTCGGCTACTTTGTAGGCGGGCAGCTCGCCCGAAACGATGCGGGAAAATATAGAGGACATTTTTGGTTGGCTGTTGGCTTATAGCTGTTAGCCGTTAGCTCCCAGCAATGAATGATGCCACTAATAACGGCAAAAGGCCGCTGATTGAATCAGCAGCCTTTCACGAAAAAAAGCTAATAGCTAACAGCCATAAGCTAACAGCTGAAAAAACTATCGCCCTACTTCCAGAATCTCGAACTGGAGCTTGCCGGCGGGCACGATGATTTCGGCCACGTCGCCGGCCGACTTGCCCAGCAGGCCTTTGCCGATGGGCGACTTGATGGAGATTTTGCCGGCGGCCAGGTTGGCTTCTTCCTCGGCTACCAGCAGGTAGTCGAGCACCATGTTATTCTTAAGGTTTTTCAGCTTCACCTTACTCTGGATAAGCACTTTGCTGAAGTCCATATTGGTCTCGTCGAGCACGCGAGCATTGCCCACTACTTCTTCGAGCTTGGCTATCTTGAGTTCGAGCAGGCCCTGGGCATCCTTGGCGGCGTCGTACTCGGCGTTTTCGCTCAGGTCGCCTTTATCGCGGGCTTCGCGCAGGTCTTCGGCGGCCTTGGCGCGGCCCCGAATCTTGAGGTCCTGGAGTTCGTCTTTCAGCTTTTGCAGGCCCTCGGCGGTGTAATAATTGATGGTAGCCATAGTTCGGTAAAGGACTAGTCGCGCGCGGCGGGTGGGTCAGGTAAAAAAGAAAGAGAACGGCTGGCACATCGGCCAGCCGTTCTCCCTCCTCGGTCAGGCAAAGATACTACGAATAATGGGTAGTGACTAATGGGTAGTGACTAATGGCGGAATGAAGGCTGTGCAGCTGGCCGTTAGTCCCTAACCATTAGTCATTAGTCATTAATTTTTCAATCTTGGCCACCAGCACCTCGTTGATGCGCTGGTAGCTCTGGTGCGTCCAGCCGCCGATGTGGGGCGAAAGCACTACGTTGGCAGCCGTTTTCAGGTAGTCGAAGCGGGCCTGCTGGGCGGGCGTGAGGGTAGCCAGCTTTTCGTTGTCGAGCACATCGAGGGCCGCGCCGCGCACCTGCCCGCTTTGCAGGCGGGCCACCAGGGCGGCGTGGTCGAGCACCTCGCCGCGGGCCGTATTCACGAGCCAGATGTGGTGCGGAAAGGCGGCCAAAAACGCCTCATTCACGAACTCGTGGTTGGCCTCCGAGTACGGAATGTGGATGCTGAGCACCTCGGCGCGGGCTTGCAATTCGGCCAGCGGCACCAGTTCGGCGTTGCCATCGGAGCGCACGGCCGGGTCGTGGTCGTGGGCCAGCACCGGGCAGCCGAAGCCGCGCAAGCGCCGGGCAAACGCGCGGCCCATGTGGCCGTAGCCGAGCAAACCCACGGTTTTGGTGCCCAGCTCCTCGCCGCGATTGGCCTCGCGGTGCCACTCGGCGCGGCGCACCTCGGCATCGGCCCGCACGGTGTGGCGCAGCAAGGCCAGCAGCTGCCCCACGGCAAACTCGCCCACCGCGTCGCGGTTGCCCTCGGGGGCATTCACCAGCACTACGCCGGCCGCCGCCAGGGCGTCCTCGTCGATGTTATCGACGCCCGCGCCGGCGCGGGCCACGTAGCGCAGCTGCGGCCCGTGGGCCAGCAGCGCGGCCGTGATGCGCATTTTGCTGCGCACCATCAGGCCCTGATAGGGCCGGGCGGCGAGGGCGGCGGGCACGTCGGCCGCCGCCAGCCTGGGCTGGTAGTGGCCCTCGACGCCGATGCTGCGCAGCATGGGCAAGAGCGAGGGGTGCATTTCATCTATTATCAGGCAGAGGTTCATAATCGGGGTGCGCGCCAGTGGCCGCGCACGAGGCGGACGAGGTTTGCGAAGGATTTTGTACAACCCAAAACCCTCGCAAACCTCTTTTCAGTTTCGCAAAAAACGCGCCTAGCGCGCCGGGGCATCGGCCGTGAAGTCGGCGGCCGTGAGGGGCATGGCCTGCACGGCGGTGGCCTCGCTCACCATCACGAAGCCCTGCTTGGTATTGGTGACCTCCATGCGCAGGGGCAGGCCGCCGTTGCTGGCTTTGAGGTAGGTGTAGAAGTCGCCCATCGCGTGCTTGGCGAAGCGCTCGGGGTTGACGCGCAGCTTGGGCGTGTAGTAGTAGACGGTGGTAGTGCCCTCGGTCTCGTTGGCGATTTGCAGGCTCTGGCAGGGATAGCCGGCGATGGTGGCCGTTTTGGCGAGCGGCTGCACGGTACCCGGCGTGCCGGTGGCGGCATCGAGGGCGGCGGCCTCTTTGCCGTTCATGTAAAACCGAAACTGGTTGGTGGCCCCAGTGTATAGCTCCACCAGCTGCTTGTTTTCGGTGTACATCTTGTAGTTATTGTCGCTGATGTAATACGGGTCGTCAAGCCCGAACATCGGCCCCAGCCGGGCATTGAGGTCGTCACCGGCCAGCGTCTTAAAGGTGTTGTGGTACACGATTTTGCCACTGAAATACGGGCCAGCGGGCGGCGATATGAAGCCGGCCGAAACCAGCGCGCAAGCGAGAAGAAGTTTTTTCATATATAAGCGAAATTGCCACCCGGCAGCCGCCGGGGCGGCCAAAGCTACTACTGCGCCAGCCGCCCCAACGCCCTACCGCAGCGGGGCATTCAGGGCAAATTCCTCGGCACCCAGCGCCCGGGGCTGCACCTCGATGGCTTCGGTGGTGGCCGTCAGGTCGCGCCGGGTATCGACGCTGATGGTGCGCAGGGGCAGCGCGCCGTCGGTGGCTTGCAGCAGCGCAAACCAGCCCGGCGAGGGGCAGCGGCTGAAAGCGGCGGCGTTGACGTGCAGCGCGGGCGCGTAAAAAACCAGCGTTACCACCCCGTCCTGCACCAGTTGCAGCGCGCGGCAGTCGTAGCCCAGGATGGTGGCCGTGGTGGGCAGGCACGTGACGGTGGCCGCGCCCGCCCGCCAGGCGGCGGCTATCGCCGGCTTCGAGTGGCTTTGCTCGAAGCGGTGGTACTCGTTGGTAGTGCCCAGGTACAGCTCTTGCAGGTGCTGGTTGCGGTCGTACACTTTCAGGTTGTTGCCCTGCACGTAGAACCAGCTTTTGGGCTTCACGGCGAAAAACAGCGGGTCGCCAGCCAGGGTCTGAAAAGCGCGCTCGTACACGATGCGCCCGCTAAATGGGGCGGGCGGGCCAGCCGGCTGCGCCGCCACCAGCAACCACCCGCAAACTGCTAGCGCCTTGACCATAGAACTTGAGCAACTGTAAGCGGCCCCAAGTTATTGCCCCGCCGCTATCAGATTCGTCAATTCCACAAATTCCCCTACCCCCAACTGCTCGGCGCGCTTGTCGAACAGCTCGCCGCTCATGGCCTCGGCCGACAAGCCCAGCGGCCGCAGCGCGTTGCGCAGGGTTTTGCGGCGGGTCGAAAAGGCTTGCTTTACGACCCGGAAAAACAGCTTCTCGTCGCAGTCCAGCTTTACGGTTTGGTTGCGCGTGAGGCGCACCACGGCCGACTCGACCTTGGGCGGCGGCACAAACACGTGCGGCGGCACCGTGAAGAGGTATTCGATGTCGTAGTACGCCTGCAAAAGCACGCTCAGGATACCGTAGGTTTTGGAGCCGGGCGGCTCGGCCAGGCGCTCGGCCACTTCCTTTTGCAGCATACCCACCACTTCGCGCACCTGCTGGCGCTGCGCCAGCACCTGGAAAAATATCTGGGTACTGATGTTGTAGGGGAAATTGCCGATGATGGCCAGCGGCGCATCGGGAAACAGCGCGCCCAAATCCTGCCGCAGAAAGTCGGTGGCGTGGATGCGCGGAGCCAGCGCCGGGTAGTGCTGCGTGAGGTAGGCCACCGACTCGGTGTCGATTTCGACCACGCTGGTCTGGTAGGCCGGGTTTTCGAGCAGGTACTGCGTGAGCACGCCCATACCGGGGCCAATTTCGAGCACCTCGCGCACGCCGTCGGGCAGGCGCAGGCTCTCCACGATGCGGCGGGCAATGTTGGGGTCAGCCAAAAAGTGCTGACCGAGGTGTTTTTTGGGTTTTACGGCGGGATGGGCCACGGGAAGGATTGGGCTAAATGAGTAAGTATGGTTGGCATGCTTCGCTGCGCTCAGCACGACAAACGTGAAGAACCAGAAACGCTTAGTCCATCAGCACGCCCACGTAGTAATTAAAGGTATCGACCTCCACGTTGTCTTTGGTCGCGCCCGGCAAGTCCAGCACGGCCCATTTGGTGGTCGGCGTCACGAAGCGGTACTCGCCGCCCTTGGTGCGCAGGCGCACGGGCAGGTCAAAATTGGGCACCGAGGCCACCCAGCGACCCAGCAGCTGGCCTTTTTCGAGGCGCATTTCCAGCACCGGCAGCTCGCCGTGTTGCAGGTATTGGGCAAAAACGCGGCTAAAGTCGCGGCCCGCTTCTTTGTTGATATAGTCGATAACCTGCTGGCCGGTCACGGTTTGGTGATAGAACGTTTTGCTGAGGCCGCGCAGGATGCTGCGCCACTTGGCATCGTCATTAATGACCGTGCGCACCATGTTGAGCAGGCTCGCGCCCTTGTCGTACATATCGCCCGAACCTTCCTTATTCACGCCGTAGGGGCCGATGATGGGGCCGTCATTCTGGATGTTGCGGCGCTGGCCGTGCAGGTACTCCTGCCCCGCCTGCTTGCCGTATTGCGTTTCCACAAACAGGCCTTCGGAGTAGCAGGTGAAGCTTTCGTGCACCCACATATCGGCAATATCCTTGGTGGTGATGTTGTTGCCAAACCACTCGTGGCCGCTTTCGTGGATGATGATGAAATCGAACTTGTCGCCCCAGCCGGTGGCCGAGCGGTCGTTGCCGAGGTAGCCGTTGCGGTACTTGTTGCCGTAGGCCACGGCGCTCTGGTGCTCCATGCCCAGGTGCGGCGTTTCGACCAGCTTGTAGCCGTCCTTATAAAACGGATACGGCCCAAACCAGCTTTCCATGCTCTTAAGCATGGGTTTCACGTTGGCCCCGAACTGCGTTTTGGCCTTCTCCAAGCTTTCGGGCAGCACCCAATAATCCAGCGTTAGCGGCCCGTTTTCGCCCTGGTACACGTCCGAGAAGTGCGCGTAGTTGGCCACGTTCAGGGCCACGTCGTAGTTATTGATGGGGTTGCGCACGGCCCAGTCGTAGCGGGTGTAGCCGCCGGCCAGCTTTTTGGTGCCGCGCAGGCGGCCGTTGCTCACGTCCTTGAGGCCGGCGGGCACGGCCACGCTGATGAGCATGCTGTCAACTTCATCGGCCTGCTGGTCTTTGGTGGGCCACCAGATGCTGGCGCCCACGCCCTGGCAGGCCGTGGCTACCCAGGGCTGCCCGGCGGCATCCTGGGCAAAGACGACGCCGCCATCCCAGGGAGCCTTTTTGGCAATGGTCGGGAATCCCGAATACTCCACCGTAAACGCCTCCCGGCTACCTTGCTTGATAGCCTGCGGAAAGGTCACGAACACGGCATTGGCCTCGCGGGTGAAGGGCAGTGCTTTGCCTTTATACAGCACCTTGCCCACCTCTAGGTTGGCAAACAGGTCGAACTGCAACCGGGTAAAATCGCACGTGGCGGTGAAGCGAAACAGGTTGGAGCCACTGATAAACTTGCGGGCCACGTCGAGCTTCACGTCGAGGTGGTAGTAGTTGATGTCGTAGCAGGTGCGCTCGGCGGGCTGCCCGCCGCGCAGCGAGTCGGCACGGGTAAAGGCATTTTTGGGCTGCATGAGCTGGGCCGAAGCCAGCAGCGACGAGCCGAGCAGCGGCAGCAGCGAGAGCAGGGATTTTCGAAGTAGCATGGGTGCGGGTAAAACGGAGTGGCACTCCGTTTTTTGTTGGGGCGGGCCTGCCGCCAAACGGAGTGCCACTCCGTTTTACAATACCTTGCGCCAAAGTTACGCTTCTACTATTCGCCCTATGTCGCTCACGCTTGCCCACGCCGCCACCGCGCCGGCCCAGTCTACCCAGGTATTTGTTTTGCCGCTCGGCACCACCGCGCTGCCCCAGGCCGCCGCCACCGACCTGCCCGAAGCCGCCCGCGCCTACGTCGAAGCGGCCCTGACCGCCAAGCAGCCCTTCGTGGCGCTCAACCACTTCTCGCACCAGCACTACTTCGTGGCGCTCGAAGACAAGCGCACCGCCGACCTCCAGCTCGAAGCCCTGCGCAAAGCCGGCCACCAGCTGCAAGCCGCCCTGAAGAAAGAGAAAACCGCCGAGGTTTTCGTGCATAATCTCAGCGAAAACGCCGCCGCCGCGCTCACGCTGGCCGAAGGACTGTTCCTCTCCGCCTACGAGTTTGAAGGCTACAAGACGGACGAGAAATCGCGCACGCCCGCCGCGCTCACCCACGTAAGCCTGGTCGGCGACGCCGCCAGCGAGGCCCAAATTACCGAGCTACAGCACGTATTGGAAGGCGTGGCCTTCGCCCGCGACCTCGTCAACGCGCCGCTCAACAAGCTCAACGCCCTGCAACTAGCCGAGCGCTTGGCCGAAGCCGGCGACGCGGCCGGCTACTCCACCGACATCCTCGACCTGGCCAAAATCGAGAGCCTGCGCATGGGCGGCCTGCTCGCCGTCAACCTCGGTTCGCCCGAGCCGCCCACCTTTAGCATTCTAGAATGGAAGCCCGAAAATGCGCAGAATGAGCACCCCTACGTGCTCGTCGGCAAAGGCGTGGTATATGACACCGGCGGCCTCAGCCTCAAGCCCACGCCCAACAGCATGGACATGATGAAGTGCGACATGGCCGGCGGCGCAGCCGTGGGCGGCACGCTCTACGCCCTGGCCAAAAACAAGGTGCCGCTGCACGTAATCGGCCTGGTGCCCGCCACCGACAACCGCCCCGGCGGCCTCGCCTACGTGCCCGGCGACGTGCTCACCATGTTCTCGCGCCTCACCGTCGAAGTCAAAAACACCGACGCCGAAGGCCGCCTGCTGCTGGCCGACGCCCTCAGCTTCGCCAAAAAATACCAGCCCGAGCTGGTCATTGACCTCGCTACCCTCACCGGGGCGGCCGTG
>JAKONR010000146.1 GCA_022701825.1 Hymenobacteraceae bacterium
AATTGACCTACTAAACCAAGTGCGCGAGGCCCTCGGCAACCCGCAGCACCTGCTACCCAGCCTCGAAAAGCAGGGCGAGGAAATCGTGGCCTTGCGCAAGCAAATCGAGCAGTTTGCCCAGCAAAGCCTCAACCAGCAAAAGGCCCAGCTCGCCGGCCAGGTAAAGGCCCTGAATGGCGTCAATTTCCTGGCCGCCCAGGTGCAGGCCACCAGCGCCGACGACCTCAAAAAGCTGGCCTACGACCTGCGCCAGACCGTGCCCAACCTCGTGCTGGTACTCGGGGCCGACCTCGATGGCAAGCCGCAACTGGCCGTGATGCTCGACGACGATATTGCCAAAGCCGGCAAGCTCAACGCCACCACGCTGGTGCGCGAACTGGCCAAGGAAATCCAGGGCGGCGGCGGTGGGCAGCCGTTCTTTGCCACGGCTGGCGGCAAAAACGTGGCCGGGCTGGGCGCGGCCATTGCCAAGGCCGAAGCGTTGGTAGCGGCTGGTGTATAAACCGGCCAGCGCTACGTTAACAAAGAGAAAGAACGCGCTCTGCCGGTATTGCCCGGCGGGCGCGTTCTTTTGTGTTAGAAAAGTAAGGCAATTCTGATGCATAGGATAGTGGTAGCGCTGCTGGCGTTTGTGGCGCTGGTTACGTGCAGTTTTATGAGTTATGCGCAAGGTGCGCCTACGCTGCCCGTTATAATCAGTGTTGACGAGCTATTGGCTAGGCCCGGCGGCCTCCGCTACCTCGATGCCCATCAGGTGCCGCTGCCCACGGCCGATGGTGCCAGCTTCCGCGACGTGTTTCAGCGAGTGGATAGTGCGGGGCTGAACTGGCACTTGCGCCGCTACACGCTGCCCGCCAGAGGGCTGGTGCTGGAGCAGTTTTTCACGGGCCTGCTACCGCTGCTAATGCTGGAAGGTGCCAGCCGCGAGTGGTACGCGAGCGGTCAGCTGCGCGAAGAAGTGCTGTACCACAAAAACGGGGTGGTCGATACGCTGCGCACCTATTATCCGAGTGGTAAGCTGCGGCGGATGCAGGTGTTCCGCAAAAAAGGCGTGGAAACCTGCTACGACTCGGTGGGCAACCAACTGGCCAAGTGCCCGCCTTACCACACCTTTGCCACGCTGGGCGGTAAAAACACCTATTCAGGTAAGTTTTTGCAGGTGATAGAGCAGCAGTACCGCCGGTTTTTGCCTACTGGCTACCCGGTGCCCAAGGGCCAGGTAGTGTACTATGCCTTTCGTATCGACCCGGCCGGGGTAGTACAGGAGCCGCGCGTATTGTCGCCGGTGGCCCCCGAGCTGCAAGCGGCAATTATCAAGGCTATTCGGCAATTACCTCGCTTTGAGCCAGCCTTTTATGAAGGACACGCTACGGACGACGTGCTGGATGGCTTTTTACGCTTGAAGTAGCGATGACGCGATGTAAGAATTTGATAAATAGACAATTGCTTGTAGGTGCGGCGCTGAGAGCAGTACCATCAACATTCCAATTTCTCGGGATTCTACCGGTCTTCAGGCAGGGCCCCGCCTGCGTAGCAATGCGCTGCGGAGCTGCCAGTAGTAAAAATTGCCCCCGGTCGAAGGGGCTGGCCACCGCTTCGAAACAGCTTGCCGCGGGCTTACGCTTCAGCTAGTTGCGCAGGCTGAAAAATAACATGCTGTAGCAGGATACTCGTCTTAATTGTCAACCCGACCATGCTGAAAAAATACGCCATCGCCGCGGTACTGGCCCTGGCCGCAAGTGCTGCCGCCCGCGCCCAGGCGCCCGCCCACCTGCCCGTGGTAGCCACTCCCGCCCAACTGGGCCCGGCCGGCGGCGTGCGCTACTACGACCAGCACTGGCTGCCGCTGCCCGGCCCGGCCGGGGCCTACGGCTACGACGTGTACCGCCGGCTCGACAGCCTGGGCCTGACGTGGCAGCGCCAACGCTACGTACAAGCCTCGGGGCAGCGGGTGCTGAAGCAGTATTTTGCCTCGGCGGTGCCGCTGGTGGGGTTGGAGGGCCCGAGCCTGGAATGGTACGACACCGGCCAGTTGCGCGAGGAAGTAACCTATCACAAGCATCAGCTGGCGGGCACGCTGCGTACCTTCTACCGCAATGGTCGGGTGCGCCGCACCCAGGCCAACGACTTTGGCGTAATCGCCTGCTATGACTCGACCGGCCGGCCGCTGCGCGACTGCGCCGAATACTACGTGCCGGCCCGCGCGCGGGGCAAAAACGTGCCCGTAGCCAAGCTGCCCGACCTGGTGCAGCAGCGCTACGCGGCGCTGCTGCCCGCTGGCTACGCTGCCCCGGCCGCCGGGCAGGCCGTGCACTACGCCTTCCGCATCGACTCGGCTGGCGTGGTGCGCGATGCGCGGCTACTCACCGCCGCCGCGCCGCCCCTCGAAAAAGCTATTCTGCAAGCCATCGCGCAGCTGCCCGCGTTTGAGCCCGCCCGCCTCGAAGACGAGCCCGTTGACAAGGTAGTGGAAGGTATGGTCGAGGTAAAGCCTGGCCGCCGTTAGGGCATTGCCCATCAAGGCTATACCGATGCTGGGCCAGGCTTGTCAGCCCCAAAAAGCTGCCCTGGCGCGGGGTTGCCGCGCCCGCGAAATTTGATAATGGCGCGCCACTAGGTTGGACATCGGAAATAGGTGTAAATTGCTAGCGAAATGGCCTTCCCGGCTTTTCGCTCCACACTTCCATACCTGCCTTTTCCTATGTGCAAACTTACCTGCCTGCTGGTGCTGGCTGGCGGCCTGTGGGCCGCGCCCACCGTGGCCCAGCCCACCACCCCCCCGCTCAAAACGGAGTTTTTGGATGCTAGCCTGGCCGTGCTGCCCAGCGCCAAGGGCGCGCAGTACCGCCGCCAAACCGAATACCGCGACAGCGTGGGCGGCACCGTGCGCGAGTACTGGCTAGGCGGCCAGCTGCGCAGCAGTAGTGACTACGAGCATATTCAAAAGAACATTGCCCACGGCCCTTGCGAGAGCTGGTACGAAAACGGCCAGCTGGCTTCGCACGAAGACTACGTGCACGGCCAGCTGGCCGGCGAGCGGCGCCTGTACTATGCCACCGGGCAGCTCAAGCGCTACGAGCAGTACCAGGATGGCCAGCGCACCATCGGCGAGTGCTACACCGAGCAGGGCGAGCCGGTCGCGTTCTCCGAGTACGAAGTGCTGCCCGTGTACCCCGAGGGCCTGGGCGACGAGCGTGCCATTGTGGCGGCCGTGGCCCGCGGCATTCACTACCCGGCCGATGCCCTGGCGGCCGGGGCGCAGGGCCAGGTATTTGTGCGGTTTGTGGTAGCGCCCGACGGCCAAGTAATCAAAGTAGAGGTCGTGAAAAGCGTATTTCCCTCGCTCGATGCCGCAACGGTGCGCGCCGTGCAGCAGCTGCGGCAGTTCAAGCCCGGCCAGCAGGATGGCGCGCCGGTGGCGTTCTCCTTCACCGTGCCCGTCAGCTACAGCATCGCGCAGCGGCACACGCTGGTGGGGGGGCGCCTCAGCCCCACGCAGCTCAAATAAGCGGGCACCGCTGTAATGCTCCACGCCCCGGCGCGATAGAGTAGGCATCTTACGCTTTATTTGCTTACCGGCAGCGGTTCGGCTGCCTCGTTTTCTGCTCAAGCCATGTCCTTCTCGCTGATTTTTCTGGGGCTGCTCGTTCTCACGGCTTTCCTGTCCATCGTTATCGTGCCGCAGGGCACGGTGGCGGTGATTACCATTTTTGGCAAGTACCGGCGCGTAATGATGCCGGGCCTGAATTTTAAGCTGCCCTTTATTGAGACTATCTACAAGCGCATTTCGATTCAGAACCGCTCGCTGGAGCTAGAGTTTCAAGCCATTACTATCGACCAGGCCAACGTTAACTTCAAAGCCATGCTGGTGTACGCGGTATTCGACCAGAGCGAAGAAGCCATCAAGCGCGTGGCCTTCAAGTTTGTGGACGAGCGCAGCCTCATGCAAGCCCTGGTGCGCACCGTGGAGGGCAGCATCCGGGCCTTCGTGGCCACCCAGCGCCAGGCGGCGGTGCTGAGCCTGCGCGGCGAAATAGTGCTGCACGTGAAAGACCAGCTCGACGAAACCCTCGAAAGCTGGGGCTACCACCTCATCGACTTACAACTCAACGACATTGCCTTCGATGAGGAAATCATGCGCTCGATGGCCAAGGTAGTGGCCTCTAACAACCTGAAGGCCGCCGCCGAAAAAGAGGGCCAGGCCCTGCTTATCACTAAAACCAAGGCGGCCGAGGCCGAGGGCAACGCCATCAAGATTTCGGCCGAGGCCGAGAAAATCGCGGCCCAATTGCGCGGCCAGGGCGTGGCGCTCTTCCGCGAAGAAGTAACCAAGGGCATGGCCCACGCCGTACAAGAACTGACCGAAAACAACCTCGACCCCTCGCTGGTGTACTTCTCGATGTGGACGGAAGCCATCAAGCACTTTGCCGAGCAAGGCAAGGGCAACGTTATCTTCCTCGACGGCTCGAACGAGGGCCTGGAAAAAAACATGAAACAGATGCTGGCTATGCAGCACCTCGACCGGCCGGCTGGGCTTAGCTAGGCCAGTGGCCGATGGTAAGAGCCGGCGGCTTAGTATCTTACGTTTATGCGCTACTGCTACCTTTCCATCGCCTGCTTGGGGCTGCTGGCCCCCGCTGCCTGGGGGCAGGCCGCCGACTCCGTGGCTACCGACTCGGCCAGCTACGCCGTGGCTCCCGACGAGCGCTGGGTGCGCTCGCAGGTCGACTCGGTGGGCGAATGCACCGAGGTTGCGCACTGGGCGGGGCAGGGCGGCCTGGTGCGCGTGTACCACCCCTCGGGCCGCCTCAAAGATTACCTGCCCTACGCCAACCTGGCGGCCGGCCAGCTGCACGGCGTGGCCACCAGCTGGTATGATGACGGCCAGCTGGCCGTGCGCCAGGTATTCCTTCGGGGCAAGCGCGATGGGGAGCTAATGGCCTACTACCCCAACGGCCAGCTCAAGCGCCGGACGCAGTACACGGCCGGCAGCGAGATGCTGGGCCAGTGCTTCGACCCTTCGGGGGTGCCAGTACCCTTTTTTCCGTACGAGCAGCCGCCGCTTTACCCGGGCGGGCAGTTGCAGCTCATTAAGGAAATAAGCCGGCACGCCCGGCAGTGGCAGCCCGCCGGTATGCTGGTGCTGAGCCAGGCGCAGATTCACGTGCGCTTTCAGGTGGGCGAAGACGGCTTGGTTGAAAACCCGCAGGTCACCATCACCGACGAGCACTTTGCCCTGCTCCGCGCCCATTCCAACATCAGTCAGTCGTTGCAAACGGCCCTCAACGACGGCCTGGCCCCGCTCATTAGCCGCTTGCAGCGCGGGCTCACCACCCTGGCCAAGCCGTTTTACCCCGGCAAGCGCGACGGGGCCGCCGTGCGCTGGCAATACAGCCTCACTATTCCCTTCACCTACAGCGGAGGGCGGCTTTAGGGCCAAAAAGGCAAGCTAAACGGGTGGCTGAGCCCGGTTTTGGGGCAAGTGCGCCCGGCTCACCGGGCCGGGCGCACAGAATATTCAGCTTTAGGGTACTAGTTTTGGGCCGCGAAAGTCAAGTGCCGATTCTTGGAGTGGCCGCAAAGTGAGGCTGGCACGGGGTCCCGACGCAACCAAATTTGAAGCTCAAGAGTATCTAGGCCAGCCGCTTTAGGCAGCTGCTCTTGCCAGTGCTGCGTGCGAACCGCCGGCAACCGCAAAAATAGCTGTAGCTGAATACCTTAGTTTGGCTTGTGCTGTAGTATAAGCCTAGGCGAGCCTTCTTAACCACCCAACCTTAACAACCTTTTTTCACCTTCTTTGATGAAACACCTCCTATTCTCCACCACCCTGCTCGGCCTGGGGCTGCTGGCGGCGGCACCACGCAGCCATGCCCAAACGCCCGAGCGCAAATGGGGCCTCAGCGGCTACGTTTCTTCGCTGCGCTACTCGGGCGACCTTGGCAGCAATTTCTGGGATGCCCGCAACGCTACCTACGGCGGCGGCATCACGCTCAGCCGCTACCTCTACAGTGGCCTCGACCTGAATTTGTCGGCCAACCAAGCCACCGTGCGCTACCCCGGCGACGGCCGCAGCCTGACGGGCGGCGGCTCGCCGAGCACCAACGGCCGCCGTTTCTACGCCAACGTTAGCTCGTTTGGTCTGGGTTTCAAGCTAAAGCTCAACAATGGCTGGGCGCTGAAGGAAGATGCCTTCATTCAGCCTTACCTCTTGGTGCAGCCGGGCTTTGCCTACGTTTACACCGACCGCTACCGCACCACGGTGGGCGGCGTTTCGAGCGTTAGCTCAAGCAACTACGGCGCATTTGACGTGCAAGGCGCGCTGGGCCTGACTTTCCGTATTACGCCGACTTTCAGCCTGTTCGCGCAGGCTGGCCAGCATATTCTCTTCACCGACGACGACCGCCTCGATGGGGCCGGCACGAACGAGAGCAGCAGCTTTTTTGCCACCAACGACCGCTACATGCAGTATTCGGCGGGCCTCACCGTCAACTTTGGCAAGCCCAAAGATGCTGACGGCGACGGCGTGCCCGACCGCAAAGACAAGTGCCCCGACACGCCGGCTGGTGTGAAAGTAGACGAAAATGGCTGCCCCATCGACACCGATGGCGACGGCGTGGCCGACTACCAGGACAAATGCCCTGATACCCCCGGCCTGGCCGCCCTGCAAGGCTGCCCCGACGCCGATGGTGACGGCGTAGCCGATGGCGACGACAAGTGCCCCAACACCCCGGCCGGCGTGCGCGTTGACGCCTCGGGCTGCCCGCTCGATGCCGACGGCGACGGCGTAGCCGACTACCTCGACAAGTGCCCCAACACGCCCAGCGGCGTGAAAGTAGACGCCAATGGCTGCCCACTTGACAGCGACGGCGACGGCGTGCCCGACTACCAGGACCGCTGCCCCAACCGCCCCGGCCCGGCCAGCAACAAAGGCTGCCCCGAGATTAAGGCCGAGCAGAAGAAAATCCTGAACGAAGCCACGAAGTACATCCAATTCGACTTCGATAAGGCTACGCTGAAAGCCTCGTCGTATCCCAAGCTGGAGCAGATGGTGCAGATTATGAACGAGTACCCCGACTACTCGCTCAGCATCGCTGGCCACACCGATAGCAAAGGCAACGATGACTACAACCTGCGCCTGAGCTACGAGCGCGCCGCCTCGGCCCGTGCCTACATGCTCAGCAAAGGCATCCCGGCCGAGCGCATCGAAGCCCGCGGCTACGGCGAAACCAAGCCCATTGCCGACAACGCTACCGCCGCCGGCCAGGCCCTGAACCGCCGCGTGGACTTCGACCCCTTCCTCACCGGCGAAGCCAACGCTGCCGAAGTGAAGTACGGTGCCGCCCCCCCCGAGCCTTCGGAAGCCGACGTGAAAAAGGCCATGAGCAAGCAGGCCCCGGCCAAGAAAGCTCCCGCCCGGAAAGCGCCGGTTCGCAAAGCCGCGCCGCGCAAGAAGTAAGCCCCATTAGCCAGCTTTTGGGCTAGCGCAGAAAGCAGCCCGCTCAGCTTGAGCGGGCTGCTTTTTTGTGTGCGGTAAGCTTTAGCTTGCCGTTTTCCAGCAACGCACAAGCCAAAGCTTATGCCACACGCTACCTTAACTTGCAACCCGATACCAAGGGCCGCCCCGGCCACCCGTTAGTTACCCCCGTTATGGACGACGCCACCACTGCCAGCTACCAGACCGTAATCGGCCTCGAAGTACACGCCCAGCTCTTGACCCACAGCAAGATGTACTCTTCCGATGAGAACGAGTATGGCTCGCTGCCCAATACCAACCTCTCGGTTATTACCCTGGGCCACCCCGGCACGCTGCCCCGCGTAAACCGCACGGCCGTGGACTTTGCCATTAAGATGGGCCTGGCCACCAACTGCCAGATTCAGCGCGAAAACCTGTTTGCGCGCAAAAATTACTTTTACCCCGATTTGCCCAAGGGCTACCAGATTACGCAGGATAAGACCCCGATTTGCTACGGCGGCCACCTCGACATCCGGCTCGCCGACGGCAGCACGCGGCGCATTGGCATCACGCGCATTCACATGGAAGAAGACGCGGGCAAATCGATGCACCTAGCCGGCGAAACCGAAACGCTCGTGGACCTCAACCGCGCCGGTGTGCCGCTCATCGAGATTGTGAGCGAGCCCGACCTGCGCACCGAGGAGGAAGCCTACGCCTACCTGGCCGAAATCAAGAAGCTGGTGCAGTACCTAGAAATCTGCGACGGCAACATGGAAGAGGGCTCGCTGCGCTGTGATGCCAACGTGAGCGTGATGAAAAAGGACGCCACTGAATACGGTACTAAGGTGGAAGTCAAGAACATGAATTCCTTCCGCAATGTGCAGCGTGCCATCGAGTACGAGGTGCAGCGGCAAGTGGAAATCCTGGAAAATGGCGGCGAAGTAGACTCCGAAACCCGGGGCTTCGACGCCACTACGGGCACGACCAGCGGCCAGCGCTCGAAAGAAACGCTCAACGACT
>JAKONR010000162.1 GCA_022701825.1 Hymenobacteraceae bacterium
CCAGCAAAGCCAGGTAGCCCCGGAAGTCGACCCCGAGCGGGGTGGGCGCGGCGTCGAAGTCGTAGTAGTGCAGCTCGGGGTCCTGGGCGGGGGTGTGGAAGAGGCCCACGCAGGCTTCGTCGGCGAAGAAGTCCACGATGTGGAAGGCCTGCATGCGGGCCAGCCAGGCGGCGGGCTCGTGGCCGAAGTAGACGATGTCTTGCCAGCTGCCGTAGATGTGCTGAATGGGCCGGATATCTACCTTGCCTTCTACCCGGTGGCCGGTGGCTGCATCATCTAGGTGCCAGCGAACAGTCACTCCGTTGCGCAAGCGCAAAAACTCTAGCAGGTCTATCGGCACCCACTCTAGGTGTGGCACTTGTGCTAAATCAACTTCTGTCAAGGGGCGCTTAATATCAAAAAAAACATTTTTGTAGACACCTATATCTTTCGCAATCTTGAGCAAATCAACGCTGTAAGGGCTAATAGACTTTTCCTTCTTTTTGCTCATTTATGAGTCATTTATTAATAGCGAGAGTCCAAATTAAGTGCTAGCTAACTAGAATCAGGCCCTGCGGCACGGGCTGACCAACGGCGCTGGCCTCACGCATTGCACCCGCCTAGCTCAGCGGCACGTACTGCTCGACTTAGCGGGTGGCTAGGTCAATACCGGCCAGCAGCAGGGTAGTACCGTCGATGGGCAGTAGGCTGGGGTGGCGCAACGCTCACTAGGACGGCCTCACCTTTGGCGGGCAATAACTTCAATACCAGCTTGTTGAGTAGGCTAGGTAACAGATGGGGCAGCAATGTCAGCGGAGCTAAGAGTTTGAGTGAATGGTCGCTTAACCATTGCATACTCTGACAGATACAGCAACTGAGAACTAACTGTGGTCTTTTTACATAATAGACTTGTTGCCTTGAGCAAGGCCGCACGCAAAAACTACACAGGGGCGAGCAAGAGGCTGGCCTCTTACTCGCCCCTGTGTAGCAGCAGGTTTTGCCCCCTAGTTAGTGCAGCCGGCCGGGCAGCACGGCGGCTGGGTCTAGGCCAATGCGGCGCAGGTCCTCGTCCACCTGCCGGATAAAATCGGGGTCCTCACCCGGCAGTTCGTCGGGGCGGTAGCACAGCTGCCACTTGCGCACGCCGGCGCAGGCGAAGAGCCGCGCCACGTACTGGGTGAAGTCCAGGCTCAGGGCGTGGCTTTCATCCAGGTCGCCCGCGAGCCAGCGCAGGGCTACGGGGGCGGCGGGGTCGGGCGAAAAAGGCAGTTGCAGGCAGGGGTAGGCCTCGGCGCTGGGCTGCTCGAAGGGGCGCAGCGCGGCCAGGCCCGGCACGTGGGCGGCGTGGCCCACGGCCCAGAGGTCGCCGTCGTGGAGGGCGCTGTCCCAGCGGATGCGGTCCAGGTAGTGGCGGCCCCCAAACACGGTTTCCAGCGACCAGATGTTCAGCGAGCCGCCGCGCAGCTCCTTCAGCGGGTCCTGGTCAACCCACTGCCAGTCCAGCCACCAGCCGTTGAACCGGCCGTAGAAAGCCAGCAGCTGCTGCGGCACGGGCCGGCCCGTGGCCCAGCGCACCTGCTCGAACGTGGCCAGCGAGGCAGCCGTAGGAAATTGTTTGGTAGCCAGTTTGAGGCCCGGTACGGCGCGCAGGTGGTCGATAAGCTGGGCCACCAGCCGGGCATAGTTGGGGCCAGGAGGCAGCACCAGGGGCTGGGTGTAGGCCAGCACGTGGGGCGGCAGCAGGGGCAGGGCCTGGGGCAGAAAGCGCCGCAGCTGCTCGACGAGCGTGGCGATGGCCGTGGCGTAGTCGGCCTGCTGCTCGGCGGGGATGAAGAGCAGCTGCCACAGCTCCAGAAAGCCCAGGGCGATGCCGGTCTGTGCGTAGCTTAGCGGGGAGAAGGGCAGCGGGTGCAGGCGCTCGCCGCCCAGGTAGAGGGCCAGCTCGACGCCGGCCGGCCCCTCGCGCCAGAGGGTGTTGACGTTATTCAGATTACCGGTGATGCCGTCGAAGAGGTAGTAGTGGCGCAACTCGTCTTGTAGCGCGGCCGGCAGCTGCTTGTCCCAGAAGGGGCCCCTCACTTTCTGCCCGTCCTGCCAGTGCAGGTGCTCCTGCTGGAACAGATAGGCAATGGATGGGATGATGCAATCTTCCTGCACAAAGAAGCTTTCGCGCTCGGGGTCCTGGTAATGCCAGGCAAGCCCGCCGAGGTACTGAACCTGCTTGTAGAGGGGCAGAAAGTCGGCCGGGACCCGGCGCACGGCCTCCTGCTGGTCTGGCGGGTAGTCTGACCACACCGGGGCGTGCTTGGCGCGGGGCAGCTTCCCGTACGCGCGCACGTCAGGCAGGCTTTTCAGGTGGTCGGCCGTCTGCTTATGAAGTTTGGCGAGCGTACTCATCGGAAGGCAATGATAGTGTCGGCCGCAAAGCTAGCCGGGCTGACGCTGCTACCATAGCGTACTCCCTTCGCCGCAGCTACCACGCAGCTAGTTGGTTAAGAGCTTTCGCAAGCGCTCCTCCAACCGTGTCAGGAAATCGTCTGCCGAGGTAAGCGCCCCGCCCGCGTTCACTTCGGCGACGCTGAGGTGGCATAGCGTCGACCTGTACAAGAGCATATCAGGGGCAGTTACGCGGGTTGAGCAGCTTGGCGAACGGGGTTTCCTCCGTATACCTGGCTTGCTCAGGATAACGTTTGTTAATACCTCAGGGAAGGCGAGTAGTCCTTAATTTTTACTTCGTTGTAACAAGCTACAAAAGCTTCGTAGTCAAACTCTGGTACTAATGAAGTCATGTGCTGGCGGAACTCGGTCGTAAAGTGTGCATTGGACCGATAAGCGGAGTTGTGGTCATCGGCGGGAAGTAACGCCAACAAAGCCAGAGGCCATCCGCTGTAGCCTAGCGTGTGTTTAAGCAGCTTTATGTATCCTAACATATCAATCCCCAAAGGATATGGCAACAAGCCTTCCCCCCGGGAAAAGACGTACAGGCCAGGGTCCTGCGCTTCATCGTGAAACAGCCCCACTAAGGATGTTTCTCCATAGGTATCGACTGGTCGGAATTTACGCAGTCGCTCGAGTGACCTATCCGCTGAGTCACTATCTGTCTCCCAATCAGGCAGCCGGTAGATAGCTTCCAATGGCAAAAGTTGAATAACCCCACTTGCACCCAACTCATCTGAATCGTCGGTTTCGGCAACCCATTCGAGTCCCAGGCCGTTCAGCGCCCGGGCATACTCCCAAACCGAAGCAGGAACCCACTCGGCATGCGGTAACTGGGCTCGTATAGTGCCTTCGTCCACGGGAGGCTCATTCCACGACTCTAAGACATCGAATAATTCGTGGCACCGCGTCTGAACGTAGTTTAATATATCGCCAACTGATTGCTTCATAAACAAGTCTGTAATGGTGGCTAGCGACCAACTCGGTTGATGTCAGGCTTTTCCGTGCCCTCCCAATCGGGACGCATACTGCCTGCCCGGTTTTGTACCAGAGCCTTAGCATCGCGCCCCCGGGGGCTGGCCGGGTTGTTGGGATTGGCCGCTACGGCCGGCGCAGGCCTATGCCTACGCTGGGGTGGGCAGGCGCACGGCGTCGTAGCGGGCCACGAAAGCGGCGAGGTCGAAGCCCGGCACATGCTGCTGCAAGCCCTGCACAAGCGCCTGCGTCTGCGGCCGGCGCGGGTGCCAGGGCCGGGTGGCCGGGGTGGGGGCCTGCAGCTCCAGCAAGAGCAGCGGCCAGTAGCGGTAGCCCAGCGTGTGGGCCAGCAAAGCCAGGTAGCCCC
>JAKONR010000167.1 GCA_022701825.1 Hymenobacteraceae bacterium
GGCGGCATGGGCATGGCACTGGTATCGCGCATAATGGACCAGGTCGAGTTTTTTGAGCGCGATGCGCACACGGTTTGCCACCTGAGCAAAACGCTGGTTAAGTAGCCTGAAAAACAGGCCCGAACCTGTGGCAGTAAAGCAGGGGTCAGCCAAAAAGCCTTCCGGCTTACGCGCTTTAGCCCTTCCACACCGCCACACTTTCTGGCCTTCTGAGCGAATTGTCCGGAACGCGATTTTTTCTTCGTAAAATTGCACCAGCATTGTGCCCAATGCGTTGGGAGCTGACTTTTAACGCAGATGGGCTGATTCCGCTCGTTTTTTCTATGCAATTACGCCTCCCGCTGGCTGGCGCTGCCGCCGCCACGCTCCTGCTGGCCGCCTGCCAAACCAGCAAACCCACGGCTGCCACCAATACCCCCAGCACGGGCGCGGCCGCCCCGGCCGCCAGCGGCCCGGCCATCGAAACGCTGGGCGCTTTTCCGGTGCCGACCAGTGAGTTTGCCTACGTTTATAAGAAAAACAACAGCACGGCCCCCGACTACGGCACCCGCCAGAGCGTGACGGACTACCTCACGCTCTACACCAATTTTCGACTCAAAGTACTTGATGCTGAGAAGCAAGGCCTCGATACTACTCGCGCCTTCAACCGCGAGCTCGACGGCTACCGCCAGCAGCTGGCCCAGCCCTACCTCACCGAAAAGGGCGTAACCGACCAGCTGGTGCGCGAAGCCTACAGCCGCATGAGCCAGGAAGTGAACGCCTCGCACATCCTCATCCGGGTAGCGCCCGACGCCAGCCCGGCCGACACGCTGGCCGCCTACCAGAAGGTAGTGGCCCTGCGCCAGCGCGTGGCCGGCGGCGAGGATTTTACTAATCTTGCCCGCCTCACCAGTGAAGACCCGTCGGCCAAGGAAAATGGCGGCAAATTGGGCTACTTCACGGCCATGCAAATGGTGTACCCGTTCGAGAACGCGGCCTACGCCACGCCTGTGGGCCAAGTGAGCAAGCCCATCCGCACGCGCTTTGGCTATCACATTATCAAGGTAAACGACCGCCGCCCGGCCCAGGGCGAAATCAAGGTTGCGCACCTCATGGTGCGCATCACGCCGCAGGCGCCCAAGGCCGATTCGGCCACGGCGCACAAAAAAATAAACGAGCTCTACGGCCGCCTGCGCAAGGGCGAAGACTGGAACAAGCTCGTGGCCCAGTTTTCGGAAGACCCCGGCTCGGCCCCCAACGGCGGCGAATTGCCGCCTTTTGGCACCGGCCGCATGATTCCCTCGTTTGAGGAAGCTGCTTTCAAGCTGCAAAAGCCCGGCGAAATGGCGCCGCCCGTGCAAACGCCCTACGGCTGGCACATCATCAAGCTCATTGAAAAGCAGCCCGTACCCGAGTTTTCGGCTATGGAGACAACCCTGAAAAGCAAGGTAGCCAAGGACTCGCGCTCGGAACTGAACCGCACGGCCTTTCTCAAACGCATTCGCCAGGAAGACCAGTTCGTGGAGATTCCGGCGGCTAAGGCGCTGGCATTCAGCCAGGCCGATACGGCGCTGGTGCACGGCCGCTTCAAGTTTAACCCCGCTACCATGACGGCGAGCGGCGGCAAGGCCTCGAAGAATACTGTGAAGGCGGGCGGCGACAAGCTACCGCTGTTCACCATTAAGGGCAAGCCCTATCTGGTGAGCGACTTTTTGACCTTCGCGCAGCAAAACCAGCGCCCGCGCCCCACGGCCGAGCCCGCGTTTGCCATGCAGCAGCTCTACGACCAGTATGTAGACCAGAGCCTGACCGAGTTTGAGCGCAACAGCCTCGATACCAAGTACGAAGACTACCGCATGCTGGTGAAGGAGTACCGCGACGGCATCCTGCTGTTTCAGCTCATGGACCAGAAAGTGTGGACCAAAGCCATTGAGGACACCGTCGGCCTGAAAAAATTCTTCCAGGCCAACCAAGCCAACTACCAGTTTGGGCAGCGCGTGCGGGGCACGGTGGTGTCGGCCGCCACGCCGCAGCTGCTAGCCCGCGCCCAGCGCGAGCTGGCGGCTGGCCGCTACCCGGTAGCCGGCCGCCCCGGCACGGTGCTGGTGCACTTCAAGCCCGGCACGGCCGCGCTGGCCACGGCCAATGGCTCGGCCAACCTCGACGACCTGGCCAAGCGCCTGAATGGCGACACGGCCCTCACGGCCAAGGTAGCGGGCCACATCCGGCGCGGCGAAAGCCCGGCGCTGGCCCGCCAGCGCGCCACGGCCGCCATCGACTACCTCGTGAAGAATGGCAAAATACCGCGTCGCATCCTATCGGTAGCTTCGGCGCCCGCCATTTCGGCCGACGGCGACACGCGCTTTACGCTGTACAGCAACGCTACCAGCGCCCTCGAAGCCAGCCTGAATGCCCAAAACCCGCTGGCGGTGCAGGTGCAGCAGCGTATCTTCCAGAAGGGCGACAACAAGGTGATAGACGACTACCTCACCCGCCCAGCCGGCACCTACACCACCCAGCGCGACGGCCGCTACTACGCCGTGGTAGTAGACCAGGCGCTGCCCGCCGGCCCCAAGGCCCTGAGCGACGCCCGCGGCCAGGCCACCAGCGACTACCAGACCTACCTGGAAAAGCAGTGGATAGAGCAGCTGCGCCAGCAATACCCGGTGAAGGTAAACGAAGCCGAAGTAAACAAGCTGATTACTAAATAGCCTGGCCGGCCCAGCCGCCGCCCTGGCGGGTTTTTGGGCCAAGGCGGATTTTTCTTACTGCGCTCGCGCGTTATCGCCGCACTGCCGGCAACCTTTTGCCCTTCCGGCGGCTCTATACCTTATGCAATTACTTATTAAGCGCCTGCCGACGCTAGTTATTCTAGCCCTGTTTTCGCTGCTAGCGGGGTCGCAAGCGGCTCACGCGCAGCTCGGCATCAGCCGCCCGCGCGGGCAGGAATTGGTCGATGGCATTGCCGTGAAGGTGGACAACCAGATTGTGCTGCGCTCGGACATCGACAACATCATGGCGCAGGAAATGGCCCGCGCCCAGGGCAAGCCCCTGCCGCCCGATTTGCGCTGCAAAATCCTGCAAAGCCTGGTGCTGAACCGCCTGATGCTGGCCCGCGCCGAGGTCGACTCCGTAACCGTGACTGATGCGCGGGTAGATGGCGAGCTCAACCGCCGCATGGCTTATTTCGTGCAGCAGGTAGGCTCGGAAAAGAAGCTGGAGGAAATGTACAATAAATCCCTGCGCGCGCTCAAAGACGACCTGCGCCCGCAGGTGCGCGACCAGCTGATACAGCAGGAGATGCAGGACAAGATAGCCGGCAAAGTAACCGTAACGCCCCGCGAGGTAAAGGAATATTTCGACAAAGTACCCAAGGACAGCATTCCGTACTTTTCGACCGAAGTGGAAGTAGGGCAGATTGTTATTCCGGCCCAGGTGAACGACGCGGCCAAGCAGAAGGCGCTGGCCAAGCTCAACGAGTTGCGCGCCCGCATTTTGGCCGGCGAGAAGTTTGAAACGCTGGCCAAGGAATTTTCGCAAGACCCCGGCTCGGCCGTGGAAGGTGGCTATTTGGGCTTCTTTAAGCGCGGCGAACTGGTGCCGCCCTACGAGGCGGCGGCCCGCAAGCTGGAGCCCGGCCAGCTGTCGCCAGTCGTGGAGTCGCAGTTCGGCTTTCACCTCATTCAGCTCATTGAGCGCAAAGGCGAATCGTACTCGACCCGCCACATTCTGCTGAAGCCCGAAACGGGTACGACCGACGTGAGCGCCTCGGCTATCAAGCTGGCGCGCATTCGCCGCCAGATTCTGAGCGACAGCATTTCCTTCGCCAAGGCGGCTAAAGAGTATAGCGATGACAAGCTAACGGCCGCTAACGGCGGCCTACTGGCCAACCGCCAGGACGGTGGCTCGCGCCTACCGCTTGACAAGCTCGACCCGGCTATTTTCTTTACCATCGACACAATGAAGGTGGGCCACATTACGCCGCCCATGCCCTACCGCACCGACGACGGCAAGGACGCCATGCGCATCCTCTACCTCAAATCGAACACTGCGCCCCACCAAGCCAACCTGACCGACGATTATCAAAAAATTTCGCAGGCCGCGCTGGCTCAGAAGAAAAACCGGGCGCTGGATGAGTGGTACGAAAAAAACCGCAGCACCGTGTACCTCGAAGTGGCACCCGAATATGAATCGTGCAAAGTGCTGACTGCCAGCAGCGAGTAGCACAGCGCCTGGTAGCGAGGATAGTGCAAACATTTGTCATTGCGAGCGCCAGCGAAGCAATCACACCCGAGCGGTAGCGTAGCAGGTGCGATTGCTTGGCTGGCGCTCGCAGTGACAAACGGTTTTTGCGTAAGTTTCGATAGTTGTTATCTATTTCTAATGGCTCAATTTCAAAACGATAAAGAAGCGGCCGACTCCCTGACCCGCGCCTACCAGCAGTTGCGGCAGGAAATCGGCAAGGTGATAGTAGGCCAGGAAGAAGTGGTGCGGCTGGTGCTCACGGCCGTGTTTGCCCAGGGCCACTGCCTGCTGGTGGGCGTGCCCGGCTTGGCCAAAACGCTGCTTATCCAGACCATTGCCGACTCGCTCGACCTCTCGTTCAACCGCATTCAGTTTACGCCCGACCTGATGCCATCCGACATTGTAGGGTCGGAAACGATGACGCAGCAGCGCGACTTTCAATTTGTGAAGGGGCCGATATTCTCCAATATCATCCTAGCCGACGAAATAAACCGCACGCCGCCCAAAACCCAGGCCGCCCTGCTCGAAAGTATGCAGGAGTACGCCGTGACGGTGGCCGGGCAGCGCTACCCACTGGCGCGCCCGTTCTTCGTGCTGGCCACCCAAAACCCGATTGAGCAGGAAGGCACCTACCCGCTGCCCGAGGCGCAGCTCGACCGCTTCATGTTCAATATCGAGTTGGGCTACCCAAGCTACCAGGAAGAGCTGAACATCGTAAAGAACACCACCTCTGACCGCAAGTCCACGGTGAACAAGGTGTTGCACTCCGATGATATTCAGGCGTATCAGGCGCTGGTGCGCCGCGTGCCGGTGGCCGACAACGTGGTAGAATACGCCGTGGGCCTCGTGCACAAAACCCGTCCGCAGGGCGAGCGTGCCGCCCCCCGCGCCAAGCAATTGCTGGAATGGGGCGCCGGCCCCCGCGCCAGCCAGTACCTGATAGTGGCCGCCAAGTGCAACGCCCTGCTCACCGGCAAGTACTCGCCCGACATCGAAGACGTGCGCGCCGTAGCTTTGCCAATATTGCGCCACCGCCTGGTGCGCAATTTCAAAGCAGAAGCCGAAGGTATCAGCCTAGAGCAGATTATTAAAGAACTACTCTGAGTTAAGAGCTGAGAGTTAAGAGTTAAGAGTTCTTATTTAAGAGCAGCTTGGCCATTAACTCTTAACTCTTAACTTCTAACTCTTAACTCAACGAAGTTGGAAGCCCAAGCTTACTACCAGCAATTTGAGCGCAACGTGCGCATTATCCTCGATGCCCTGGCCGCCGGCCTCGACCTGCGCACTACTTCGCTCGAAACCAGCCTGCCGCTCGAAGTGTACGTGCTGTGCGAAGTGCTGAACCAGGGTGCCGGCGAGCACTTTACGCTGTCGGCCACGGGCGTGGCCCGGCTGGCCGAGTTTCAGCAGCAGTTTATGCGCCACGAAGACCAGACGCTCGCCGCCATGCAGCGCGTGCTGGCCGACAAGCACTCGGTGATGCGGACGCCCGAAGGGCGTGTTTTCACGAAGGAAATGCTCATTCGCCGGCTGGAGTTCTTCAACGAGGCCGCCCGCCAGGTGAACGTGATGCGCACGCAGCAGGCGCTCGGCAGCCCGCGCCAGTGCGCGGTGTAAGCACTGGTTTTTGGCAGACTGCTCAACGTGCGTACCCACTCGAAAGACCACCCGACCAGGTGGTCTTTTTCTTGGCCTCTTGGCGCGGCTTTTGGTTAAGTAGCTGCTCTTGCCGGGTGTCGGCGCTGGCTTGAACACTACTACGCTATCAATCAACAATATTTGCGCCGTGCCTGCTAGTAGTTTACCTGCGCTTACGCTCGAAACGGCGCGCCTCCGGCTGCGGCCCTACGAGGCGGCCGATGCGGCCGCCTTTTTTGCCGTGCTCGACCAAAGCCGGGCGCGGCTGCAATCATCGTTTCCCGACCGCTTGCGGGCGGTACCCACACTGGCGGCCGCCGCCGGGCAAATGGCGCTATTTGCCCAAGATTGGCGCACGGGGCGCTTCTACGTATTCGGCATCTGGCACCGCGAAAGCGACGCCTATCTGGGTGATATCTGCATCATGCCGCAGCGCGGCGACCAAGCTGAAATTGGCTATTACCTGGCCGAAGCGGCAGAAGGCCAGGGCTACGCCCGCGAAGCGCTCGGGGCCATCGTCCAGTTCGGCTTCGAGCAGATACGGGCCGGGCGACTGCTCATCCGCTGCTTTGCCGACAACGAGCGGGCGCAGCAAGTGGCCCTGGCGCACGGCTTTCAGCTCCTGGCAAAGGAAGAGCCCGAGCGCCCGTGGTTCCGCTTCAGCTTCTGGGACAGCGAGCCCCTTAAGCCTGCCATTCTGCACTTCACGCGCACGAAGTAATTCGGTAGAAACAGCCCCAGCATAGCCAGCCTGGCAAAAACGCCCCCGCCATAGTCAGCCCGGCGCAGCCGGGCGTATCTGCGAAATCCGTTTAATCCGTTTGAATCAGCGGTCAATCAGCGGTCCAGATTATTGCCCTACCCTGACGCGCCGCCCCACGTTGCCGAGCAGCCACTCCTGCCGGAAGTTGAAATACACGCCAAACGAGAAATCCAGCAGCTTGCGGTTGAAATCGTACACCGGCTCGATGCGCACCGTCACGGCCGCCGCATCAGCTACCCGGAAATCGCGCAAGAGGCGCACCATGAGCAGCTTGCGGTTGGGGTCGGTGTAGCCGGGCGTGCCCTCGCGGGCGGCCACCGACTGGTAGTATTTGCCGCCCAGCGGGGCGTAGAACTGGTGACCCTGCCAGTAGCTCAGCATCAGGTCGGCGTAGCGGGTTTCGAGCGTGCCGTTCAGGTACAAGGCGTTGCCGTTTTGGTAGGGCAGCCGGTAGTTGCCCATCGAGTGGTCGTCGAAGAGCAAGCCGTAGGCATTGAGGCGCACGGCTTGCAAAAGGCGACCTTTCAGGGGCAGGCGCGCATCTATGCCAGTAGCATAATTAAATAACGTCTGGATGGGCGCGTGCAGCGTATCAATCTGCCCACCCGCGTGCCGCGCCGTGAACTGAAATGGGATAGAAACGGCTACCGGGCTCTGGTCGCTGGTCACGCGGAAGCTGCTGCTGAGGCCGCCGGCTATTTGCTCCTGGTAGGCCACGCCGGGGTATTCCTGCCGCAGCCAATCGACCCACGCATCGAGCGAAACGCGCTTGGAATTCAGGCGGTATTGCAGGCCCTCTTCTAACGGCTTTAGCATTACGCGCTCGAAATCAAATAATGGCTCGATATAGCCATGATTTAGGTGCGGGCGGATGTTACCAAAGATGAACTGCTGGTTACCTTTCGTCCAGGTAGCCCGGAAGGTGGGGCGCACCTGCCGCAGTTGCGGGTTGCCAAAATCCTTCCACAGAAAAACGCCTGCTTCGAGGCACAGGTTTTTAGCAGGATAATAAACGAGCTGTGGGTTTAACTGAGTACCAAACAGCGTGTAACCCTGTACGATATCATTAAAATACTCGTTATCTTTGAAGAAAGTAAGCGAGTTCATGCGCACAGCTAAATCGCCAGCTCGCACAGGCGGTTCAGTTTCCCGGCTACGCAGAATAGCTTGGTTGCGGGCACTAGTTGAATCAAGCGGATTGGCGAACTCGGTGCCATGAACTGAAGCATAGCTTCGTATTACTATCAATGGCTCTATATCACCTATCCGAGCGTAAATAAATGCCCGGTTATTTAGCTGCGCCCGCGCTTGGCCGGCCATAAATAGCACAGCCCCAAGGCATCCCAAAAATTTTAGAAATTTCCTCATATATTTCGGCTCTCAACGGCACAAAACCGGGGAGCGCTGTGTTAGAAAAAGCCGCCCGAGAACGACCTTCGCGTAGCTTTGAAAAGGCCAGTGTGAGCGGAACGCGAAAGGCGGCCACCCCGGTACAAGCACCAAACTAACTACTTTTTTACCCAATTTCCCCGACATGGCAGTTGCAACTGACAAAGCCGAGAAAAACGCCACCAGCGCCGCCTCTGAGAAAGCGAAAGCGCTTCAGCTGACGATGGATAAGCTGGACAAAGCCTTTGGCAAAGGCACCGTGATGAAGCTGTCGGACCAGAAGGTCAACGACATTCCGGCCATTAGCACGGGTTCGCTGTCGCTCGACATTGCCCTGGGCATCGGCGGCCTGCCCCGTGGCCGCGTGGTTGAGATTTACGGCCCCGAATCGAGCGGTAAAACCACCTTGACGATGCACGCCATCGCCGAAGCCCAAAAGGCCGGTGGCATTGCCGCCTTCATCGACGCTGAGCACGCCTTTGACCCTACCTATGCCAAAAAGCTGGGCATCGATGTGGACAACCTTCTCATCGCGCAGCCCGACAACGGCGAGCAGGCGCTGGAGATTGCCGACCAGCTCATTAGCTCGGGTGCTATCGACATTATCGTGATTGACTCGGTGGCGGCCCTCGTGCCCAAAGGCGAACTCGAAGGCGACATGGGCGACTCGAAAGTGGGTTTGCACGCCCGCCTCATGAGCCAGGCCCTGCGCAAGCTCACCGGCACCATCAACAAAACGAACTGCCTCTGCATCTTCATCAACCAGCTGCGTGAGAAAATCGGCGTGATGTTCGGCTCGCCCGAAACCACGACCGGTGGTAACGCCCTGAAATTCTACGCTTCGGTGCGCCTCGACATCCGTCGTA
>JAKONR010000292.1 GCA_022701825.1 Hymenobacteraceae bacterium
TCGAGCAGGTCGATGATTTTCTGGCTCGTGAAGCCGTCTTGCTGGGTAGGGTCGCCGGCGCTGGCGGCCTGGGCGGCTTTTTGCTCGGCGGCGGGGTCCACGGTAAAGAGCGTGCCGCCGGCCTCCACGTAGCTCTTAATGAACTGGCGCAGCTCGGGAATGATGCTCGTCCAGCCCAGCTCGGGCTGGGTTTTGGTGATGGTCACAAAGTTTTGAGCGATAAATACCCGGCCCACGTAGTCGAAGCCAAACAGCTCCTGCGCGATGGGCGAGTTGGTCGCCGCCTCCACAGTGGGATAATCCACGCTCACGCCATCGGGCAGCAGGGTGGAGTTGAGCACGAATTTCATGCTCTCGGGGTTGGGCGACGCCTCGGCGTAAATGGAAATAGCAGACATGATTTCTAAGGATTTAGGGCTGGAAAAACAGGCGACAGGTTGGCTACTTCAAGCCAAAAACCCGCCCCGGCTGCTTAGCAGGCAGTTTACACAGTAACAAGGACGGGTTGCTATAGGTTGCGCACAATCAGAGTTAGCGCCAGGCCAGCTTTTTGGCTACAGCTTATTGGCGCGTGCCCGCAGCAGCAGGTCGGCCAGCACGAGCTGGGTCATGGCCTCCACGATGGGCACGGCGCGGGGCAGCACGCAGGCATCGTGGCGGCCGCGGCCCACCAGCTCGATGCTCTCGCCCTGGTCGTTGATGGTATTTTGGCGCTGCAAAAGCGTGGCCACGGGCTTGAACGCCACGCGGAAGTACACATCTTGGCCATTAGAGATGCCGCCCTGGCTGCCGCCGCTGTGGTTGGTGCGGGTGCGCACGCGGCCGGTTTCATCGGTGTAAAACTCGTCGTTGTGCGCCGAGCCGGGCAGCTTGGTGCCCTCGAAGCCCGAGCCAAATTCGAAGCCTTTTACGGCATTGATACTGAGCAAGGCATGGCCTAGCACGGCCGGCAGCTTGTCAAACACGGGCTCGCCCAGGCCGGGCGGCAGGCCGGTGGCCACGCCCGTTATCACGCCGCCCACGGTGTCGTGCGCGGCCTGCGCCTCGCGAATGCGCGCCTCCATGCGGGCGGCGGCGGCGGGCTCGGGGCAGCGCACGGCGTTGCTTTCTATCAGGCTCAAGTCAAGCTTTTCGTAGCTCTCAGCCAGTTCTACTTCGCCCACGGCCGATACGTACGCCTTGACCTCGACGCCAAAATGCGCGAGCAGCCGGGCGGCTACGGCGCCGGCGGCCACGCGGGCGGCCGTTTCGCGGGCCGAGCTGCGGCCGCCGCCGCGGTAGTCGCGGCGGCCGTATTTCACGTCGTAGGTGTAGTCGGCGTGGCTGGGGCGGTAGGCGTGCGCAATGTGCGAGTAGTCGCCCGAGCGCTGGTCGGCATTGGCAATAAAGAGGCTAATGGGCGTGCCCGTGGTGTAGCCCTCAAACGTGCCCGATTGCACCAGCACCGTATCAGCCTCCTTGCGCGGTGTCGTCAGGTCCGACTGCCCCGGCCGCCGCCGGTCCAGCGCCGCCTGAATCTCGGCCACCTCCAGCGGCACGCCCGCCGGGCATCCGTCAATAATTACCCCAATGCCCACCCCGTGCGACTCGCCGAAGGTGGTGATGCGAAAAAGCGTTCCGAAAGAATTCATTTTATCAATTATCAGTCATCAATTATCAGTTATCAGCTACCAGTCAGCAACTATCAGCGGCAGCGTTACGAACTGACAATTGATAATTGATGACTGATAATTGACCCTAGCTGCTGCGCCACCAGCCCACGGCGGCCACTACCAGCAGCCCACCGATGAGCCAGCCGGCGTAGCGGCGCACGTCGCGGTACACGTCCAGTGGTTGCACGCGGCTGTCGGCCGAGGCCAGCGCGGGGCCGTAGTAGGGGTCGTCGGTGGGGTTGGCGGCGGCGATGGGCTTGGCCTGCCCACTCACCTCGGGCCGCAGTTCGGAGCGCAGGGTATCGTAGCGGGCGGTAGTGGGGTCAAAAAACGCGAGCTGAAACAAGGTATCGAGGCGCACCACACCGGGCTGATGAGGTACTAGGCGGTAGCGGAAGCTCTTGCGCGGCGTGCCATCGGGCAGCTTGTCTTCTTTGATATCGGGGCCATACACTTCCAGCTGCGGCGTGGCGTGGGGCGCGGGCAACACCAGCGCCGCCGCATTGCCAATACCCTCTACCCCAAACGTATACACGAACGCCTCGCCGGTGCGAAACCGCGTGCTGCTGATGCCCTCGCGCAGCACGTAGTGGCCCACAGGCACGGTGCCGGCCGGCGCGCCGGGCCGGGCGGGCAGCGGGCGCACGGCCACCCGCAGGGCGGGCGCCGAGTAGGTTTTGTAGATGGCCAGGCGGTTCTCCTCGCCCGGCTGCGGGTTTTTGAGGAGCTTGAACTTGGTCATGGTGAGCGCCAAGGCCGGAAACTGCAACGCCTGCGCCGTGAGCGGATAGTAGGTGTTTTGGGCCAGCCGAAACCGCAGGTACGTGGCTCCGGCGCGGCGCACGGTGTCGGGCACGATGGCGCTTTCGGCGGCGGGCACCTCCCAGGCGGTGGGCTGGCGCAGCTGCTGCACCAGGGCGGGCAGCTGCTCGGCAAAATTATAGAAATTGAGCACCGCCTGGTCGGCCGGCTGCACGTACAGGTACAGGCTCACGCGCACGCCCTCGCCCACGTACACCCGCTCGCGGTCGGCCTCCAGTACCAGCGCGGCGTGGTCGGTGGGCTCGTAGAAATACTTGGCCTTGGGCTTGCCCAGCAACTGGTCGAGCGAGCCTATGCCCTGGCCAGCCCCTACCTGGGCTTCATCGAGCGGGGCGCTGGCCGGGGCCGCCGCCACGCGCACCCGGCCGCCGGGGCTATGCAGCACCTGGCCATTCACGGTGAGGTCGAAGGCCGGCACCTGGTACGTGCCCTCGGCGTAGGGCGCGTAGCGCTGGGTCAGCGTGAGCTCGGCCACGCTGCGGCGGCCGGCCACTAGGCGCGTGGCAGTGCTCGTGACGAGGTCGGTTTTGCGGAACCCTTCGATTTCTGGAAACTCGGAGTGGCTCGTGATGGCCGCGCCCCGCACCCGCACGCCCAGCGAGTAGGTGGCCGTGAGCGGCACCACAGCCGGGCCAGGCACCAGCTCGGCGGCCGGCCCGGGCGCGGGCTGCTGCCCCCGCGCCGCCGCCGGGCCACCAAAGCTGGTGGCCAGCAGCAGCAGGCAGGCAACTACCCGGCTCAAGCAGAAAAAGCGGCGCGTGGCCAACGTGTTTTCCAAACCAAAATCGACAACGAAGCCCAAAGTTCGGTAGTGTGGGCGGCTAATGCTAGCCTAAGGCGCGGGCGCGGCCGCCCACCACCATGCTTGCACTGCTTGAAAACAAGGTAGCCGCGCCCAAGAAACTTATAAAACAGCCTAAGAAACACGCCATTTTGGCTACCACAGTTGCAGGCTTAGTGGGCTGCGCACCAGGCAGCGGCCTCCTCTATACGCCACCATAGGCCAATAGGCCGCAAGCAGCCCAGCAGCTCGGAATCTGCATCAATAATCTGGATAATTATTTGATTATAAGTGACTTAATTTTCAATCACGCGAGTAAGCGCACCGCAAAATTCGTGCTTGCTCCACCTGTAAAGCATACTTTTCTGGCCGGCCGCGTGCCCATCCCTTCCCAATTTTCTTTTTAGGTATCACCATCTTCCTGTTGGCTTGCAGCCGCAGGCAGCCGGCCGCTGCATGTGCTTAGCAAGAAGTGCTCATTTTTTGTGTATAGCGGGGCCACGGCGCTGGTGCTGGCTGGCTACGGCAAAAGAGAATACTATCCTTTCGCTGCCCGAAGTAAGGTCGAGCGACGATGGTACTCTCAACTAGGCTATGCACTAGAGCGGCTCGGAACTGCGTTTTATGCTTAGGTAAAAACCAGTAGCCACTACACAGGCTCTACCATCGCGACCGCCGAAAAAGCAGGTTTCTGACGGCCTAGACCTGCACGCCGTCATCCGCCGCGCCTTTCTGAAGGATGCCTTGCTCACCAACAGGCGCGCGCCGCAGCCCGGTCTGGAACCCGGTTTTTCGAGCCTCACCATCGGCCGCGTCGCTTTTGCCTTAGCTGGCAGTTCTTTTACCAGGCTGCTGGCTTTTTGGTGCGTTTTGAGCCGTTTTTGGCTTGGCTAGCTATTTTTTCGACGCAGCCAATAAATTATTATTTCCACCTAACTATCAGACCATGTGATGCTTCTAACCAAGTAAAGGTTCGCTAAGCTTAGCCGCGGGCAGATAAAATACCTTAGGCTATAATCCACTCGCCCGGCATCCTACGTAAGTCGCTTCGAGGGTCCAATAATGAAGATTTGCTGTTTTTGGGCCTGGTGTCGCTTTCGTATAGCGCCACAACTCGAAAGCCGGTGTAATTCAACAAAGCAACACTGGCCCAAAGAATATTCAGGTAATTTTTACCTCCTGTGTATCCTTCTTCATATCCTTATCGTACAGGCTACTGAAAGTCAGTGATTCACTTTGGCTAGAAGCCTGCTTAGCAGTTGCTTTTAGCCTGGAAGTTCCATTTATTTTCTTTCTCATTTTTCTTATTCCCATGTCCCAAAACCTCTCCTCGGGCCCTGAGCCAACCGTGGCCGACCTCGACCGGCCTCTGTACACGCCCATCAAGCGGCGCTCGTTTTTCATGTATGCTGGTGCCACGGCGGGCGCTACGGCGCTGGTGCTAGCCGGCTGCGACAAAGACGATAACAACTCGCCCGGCATGGTGAATGTGGGCACGAGCGATGTGGGCGTGCTCAACTACGCCTATGCGCTGGAGCAGCTCGAAGCTGACTTTTACACGCAGGTGCGCACGGGTACCTACTACACGACCATTGCCAACGCCGTCGAAAAGCAGATTCTGGATGACTTGTACTACCACGAGGTTATCCACCGCGACTTCTTCAAGGCCGCCATCACGGCCGCCGGCGCCACGCCCATCAAGGCGCTGACCACGGTGTACCCAGCCAATACGTTCAGCACCAAAGCCAGTGTATTAAACACCGCAAAGGCTTTTGAAGACTTGGGTGTAGCAGCCTATAACGGTGCTGCTCAATATATTACCAAGCCAGATTACTTGTATCTTGCCGGTAAGATTGTTTCGATTGAAGCGCGCCACGCGGCCATCATTCGCGATTTGGTTACGGAAGGTTCTTTTGTAGGCAGCGATATCGTGGATATCGCTGGCAATAGCCTCGAAATGTCGAAGCTGCCTTCGGTGGTAGTGGCTACGGCCAATACGTTCTTGGCCGATGGCTCTAAGCTCGACGTTTCCGGCTTGGGCTAGCCGACCATATTTCGGCATTTCCTCCTTTTTAACCTCGTCATTATCATGAATTTCCTCCAAATCCTCTCCGCAATAGAGAAAGTTGACCCGGAAGTGTACGACCGCCTCGACTCGCGCCGCTCCGTGTTTAAGCACATGAGCGGGGTAGGCCAGAAACTTACCGCTGCCGCCCTACCCTTGTTTGTGGGCGCTGTTTTCAATAAGGTGTACGCCCAAACCCCTGGTGGCTTGGCCGTAAACGACGTACTGAACTTCGCGCTGAAGCTGGAGTATCTCGAAATGTACTTTTACCAGCAGCGTACGGCGCTGGTAGGCCTGAGCTCGGTCAATAGCACCGCACTGAGCCTAATCGCTACCGACGAAGCCAACCACGTAAAGTTTTTGCGCAACACGCTGGGCTCGGCGGCCATCAACGACCCCACGGCGGCGGCCTTCGACTTCACGGGCGGCAAAGGCTCGAACGCCGGTCCTTTTGCTGACTACCGCACCAATCCCGTTACGTACCTGGCACTGGCCCAATCGTTTGAGGATACCGGTGTACGGGCTTACAAAGGTGCTGCGCCTATTTCGTCGGTAATGGCTAATAAGACGGTACTGACGGCCGCGCTCAACATTCACTCGGTGGAGGCGCGCCACGCTTCACACATCCGGGCCATGCGCCGGGGCGGTGCGTCGAGCGCTAATCCCTCGCAGGCGGCAGCCGTTTCGCCCTACAGCACGGCTCCCAAAAGCTGGATTTCGGGCACCGATAACGGCGGGGCCGTTCCCGGCACTACCAACGCTATCTACGGGGCTGGCAACAACTCTGGCGCAGGCACCGCTACCAACGTCACGTACTTGGCCGAAGACAACAACGTACAGGGTGGCGTTACGCTCACGACCTCTACCAGCGCTGCTTTTTCGGGCTTCCCCACCACGGCCTTCACGGAGGCATTTGATGAAGGGCTCGACGTAGGCACGGTTTCGACCATCGCTCGACTGTTCACCGTTACTGGTAGCACGCTATTTTAAGCGCTTCGCGCCTATTTATTTGCAAAAAAGGCGGCCCCCAGGGGTCGCCTTTTTTAATGGCTAAGCATGGCCGTTTCTGAACATTTATTAGGCATTTCACACCTTTTCAGATTAGTGATTTGCGCGGGCGTCACCCGTAGTTGGTAGCTTAGGCCTCAAGGCGCTACCAAGAATAGCAGTATATTTATACCAGCTATCGGCTACCGTCTCTAGCTACTACTTTTATGCGAAAGCCAACGTAAAAGCTACCGCCGCGTAGCCAACGACGTTGTTCTTTCGTATAAGGTGGCCGCACACGACAACCTACTCTTCTATTTCCTCCCACCCCATGCTAGACTACGTAAAAACGATTCTGCTCAAGGTAAGCTTTAGCAAAGCACTCTTTGAAAAAGAACTGCGTAAAGCTCTTCGCCACATTTCGGCCGCCGAACTGCCCGATTTTAAAGCGTGGTGCTACGAGCAGTTTGCCCGCCTGTACTGGGCGGTGATGAACCGCGTTTTTGCCCAACACGCGCCAGTGGCCTAGGCCTCAGCTTTCCAGCTGCGACTGGCCCGTCACGAATCGGATATTGCGCTTCAACCCCTCGTAGCCCGTGCGCTTAAGCGGCGACTGCTTGAACAACGCCTGGAATACTTCGTGGGTAATATCCTGCCAATCACTGGTAGTCAGTTCTTTCAGCCCCATTGGGGGCTGAAACTGGTTTTCCTGCGTGGGCTTCGAAAACCGATTCCAGGGGCACACGTCCTGGCAGATGTCGCAGCCGAATACCCAGTTGCCGAACTGCCCGGCTACGTCGAGCGGGATAAGCTGGTCTTTGAGCTCGATGGTGAAGTAGCTGATGCACTTGCTGCCATCCACCACGTAGGGCTCGGTGATGGCATCGGTGGGGCAGGCATCCACGCACTTGGTGCAGGTGCCGCAATAGTCGCGGATGGCCCCGTCGTACTCCAGCTCCACGTCCACTATCAGCTCGGCAATGAAGTAGAACGAGCCCGCGCCCGGCGTGATGAGGTTGGAGTTTTTGCCGACCCAGCCCAGGCCGCTCTTCTTGGCCCAGGCCTTGTCCAGCACCGGCGCCGAGTCCACAAAGCAGCGCCCGCCCACCTCACCGATGTTGGCCTGCATGTCGGCCAGCAGGGTTTTCAGTTTGTCTTTAATGACGAAGTGGTAGTCGCGCCCATAAGCGTACTTACTGATTTTCAGCGTATCATCGGGCTGTTGCGCCTCGGCCGGCGGGTAGTAGTTGAGTAGCAGCGAGATTACCGACTTGGCGCCATCCACGAGCAGGCGCGGGTCGAGGCGCTTGTCGAAGTGGTTTTCCATGTAGCCCATCTTGCCGTTCATGCCCTTCTTGAGCCAGTTTTCGAGGCGCGGGGCTTCCTCTTCCAAGAACTCAGCCCTGGAAATGCCGCACGCCATAAAGCCCAGTTCGGCGGCGCGGCGCTTGATGTAGGGCGTCCATTCGGCGTGCAGTAGCATTATTTAGCGAGCAATTGAACCACGAAGAAACGAAGAACGCGCCGCTGGTGGCGGCGCGTTCCGTTGTAAGTAGCGCGGACTTTCAGTCCGCGTGTGAGTTGTAATAACTCGCGGATTGGAAATCCGCGCTACGGCTTACGAAGTTATCTCGGCAAATAAGTCGCCGTTATTGCCGCGCAAGTGATTAGGCAACAAGCGACCCAGGTGCTGGTAGGCCGCCTCGGTAGCCTCGCGGCCCCGCGCCGTGCGCTTGATGTAACCTTCCTGGATGAGGAAGGGCTCGTACACTTCTTCGATGGTTTCGCCCTCTTCGCCGCAGGCCGTAGCGATAGTGCTGATGCCCACCGGGCCACCCTTAAACTTGTCGATAATGGTAGTGAGGATGCGCTTGTCCATGTCGTCGAGGCCGCGGGCGTCCACGTCGAGCGCGTTCAGGGCAAACTGCGCGATTTCAACCGTGATGGTGCCGTTGCCTTTGATTTGGGCAAAGTCGCGGGTGCGGCGCAGCAGGTTGTTGGCGATGCGGGGCGTGCCGCGCGAGCGGCGGGCTATCTCGTAGGCCGCATCTTCGTGAATAGGCGTTTGCAGAATCTCGGCCGAGCGCAGCACGATGGTAGTCAGCAGCTTGGAGTCGTAGTACTCCAGTCGGGCCGAAATGCCGAAGCGCGCCCGCAGCGGCGCCGTGAGCATGCCCGAGCGCGTGGTGGCCCCGATGAGCGTGAAAGGCGAGAGCGAAATCTGCACCGAGCGAGCGTTGGGGCCCGAGTCGAGCATGATGTCGATGCGGTAGTCCTCCATTGCCGAGTACAGGTACTCTTCCACCACGGGGTTGAGGCGGTGAATTTCATCGATGAACAGCACGTCGTGCGGCTCCAGGTTGGTGAGCAGGCCGGCGAGGTCGCTGGGCTTGTCGAGCACCGGGCCGCTGGTCATTTTGATGCCCGCGCCCAGCTCGTTGGCGATGATGTGCGAGAGCGTGGTTTTGCCCAGGCCGGGGGGGCCGTGCAGCAGCACGTGGTCGAGGGCATCGCCGCGCT
>JAKONR010000293.1 GCA_022701825.1 Hymenobacteraceae bacterium
TTGCCTACCTTTGTATCACCATTCGCCGCCACAGCAGCGAAAACCTCAAGCGAGAGTAGCTCAGTTGGTAGAGCGCGACCTTGCCAAGGTCGAGGTCGCGAGTTCGAACCTCGTCTCCCGCTCCAAACATTAAAACGCCACCTTCGGGTGGCGTTTTTGTTTTCCACTATAGCTGCCTCGCGCAGAGACCTGCGCCCCGCTGAGTAGGTTCGGCTAGCGAGCGCCGAGCGCCTCTTGGTACGCCAGGTGCTGGCGCAAATGGACTCGGTACCTGCGGGTGGCAACTACAAAGCGGAGCAAAATCGTCTCAAGCTGCTAGGGATTGCTACCGATTATCTTGCGGGTGCGGCCCGAAAGGTGGGCGCGCGCTACGAAGCAGTTGGCCTCCTGGCTACGCAGAAAGAAAGGCTGTATGCCTCGGTACACGGGCTACGGGGGCGCTTACCCGAAAGAAGGCCGGAAGCAACGGTGCTGCGAGCAATGTGGGGCAGCTGAGTGGTGCCGGCAGCCTGTCCTGCCAGAGCTTCACCATGGCAATCGCATCAGCAATGGCCATTGATTAAAAAATTTGCAGTTACTTTGTCCCAATCGCCACACGTTGACCGGTAATTACAGCGGTAGAGACCTGCATCGAAGCGCAACGCCACTGCTTGAGCCAGAGTGGTGTAATGGTAGCCACGAGGGACTTAAAATCCCTTGTCTTCACGGACGTACGGGTTCGAGTCCCGTCTCTGGTACTAATAAAAACCGCGTTTCTGCAATAGAAACGCGGTTTTTTATTGCTCAAAAATTTAATTCCGACAAAAATCCGACACTATGCTATCGCCAGAATACGAGCCCCGGCTGTATGATGCAGGCGGCGACCTGAGCAAGACTTGGTATATCGACTACCGGATTTGGGACACGGATAAAGGGCAGTTTGTGCGGAAGCGGTATGAAGGCCTGAATAGATACCATACGCTGGCCAGTCGCCGCAAGCAGGCCAAAGCCAAGCTGGTAGAAATCCGCGAGCTGCTGGCGGCGGGCTTCACCGCAGGCGTGTCGCCTTCGGCCTCGGTGCCGCTCGACATGCGCAAGGCTACACTAGTGGAGGCAGTAGAATACGTGTTGAGCCAAAAGGCCCTGCGCCGGGGCGTGGAGGAATACAAACGCCTGCTGCGCCGCCTACGCGAGTACCCCGCGCTGGGCGGGATGCCGGCGCGCATGGTGGCCCCCGTACACGTGGGCGCATTTATGGACTTCATCAGCAAGCGGCCCAAAACCGATGGGACGCTGACCGGCAACAAGTCCTTCAATCACTACCGTAACACGCTCAGCACCTGCTTTAATTTCCTGGTGAAAATGGAGCTACTACCGCGCAACCCGTGCGCAGCTATCGACGTGCGCAAAGTAGCGCCCTCGGCCATGCACCGGCCCTATACGGATGCACAGCGCGCCGCCGTGCGCGACGAGCTGTTGCGACAAGGTGATGAGCAGATGCTTCTTTTCATCAGCTTCATCTACTACTGCTTTATTCGGTCGGGCGGTGAACTGCGGCTGCTACGTGTGCGCGACCTGCACCCGCGCACTGTGCTGGTGCCCGCCAGCACCGCCAAAAACGATAAGCCCGAGCACGTAGCTATTCCGGTTCAGCTGGAGCAAATGATTGTGGCCCTGGGCCTGCGCAGCTATCCGGCTGACTACTTCATTTTCACTCACCGCGGGCACCCTGGGCCAAAGCCAGTAGGGCCGTACTGGTTCCCAAAACACCACCGGGCGCTACTCGTGAGCCTGGGTATTACCGACCCAGCTTATACCATCTACGGCTACAAGCATACGGGCGCAATCAACCTATACCTGGCCACCGACAACATTGAGCTAGTGCGCCGGCACTGCCGCCACGACAACGCGGCCACTACTACCAACTACCTGCGCGGCCTGGGCGTGCTGACTGATGCCGAGAAGCTGGCGGCAATGCCCGACTTTTGATTTCGCGGAAAAATACAAAACGCAAAAATGCCCCTAGTGCGATTCCACGCAATAGGGGCATTTTTGTCAGCTGCTGGCCACGGTGCCGGCGGTGCAGTCAATGCAATTTTAGGCAACCATCGGCTCGGGGTAGAGCAACGCCCACGCATCCTCAAAATCCTGCACGTCGATGCTGGCCGTAACACCGGCCTTTCGCCACGGCGAGCCAACTTCTTTTTTGATGATGCCTAGCGTTAGCTTCTTGATGGTGGCCTTGTCGGGGGTGAGGGTAGCGGTGGCGCTGAGGCCCGCATTTTTAGCTACGCCAGCTGTCCATTCTGCCCGCGCCGAAGCGGCGGGGTAAACTGTTGCTAGTTTCTTGATGCTGTTGTAGTTGCCTTTGACAATGCGCGAAATCAAAAGCTGAATCATAGCTCGCATCCCGTAGGCCATATTTTCAAAGGCGTAGTACGTCTGGCCGGCCGCGGTATCGCCACCGGGCTTGGTTGTTTCGCCCGCGTAGAGCCCCCGCTTACCGCGCAGGTTGCCGGGGTTGTTGCGGCGAATACCTATCGGAAATCCTTGCGCAGCAGTGAGGTTGAGGTAAGATTTAGTAGCCATTTTGATAGTTGATTACAGTAAGAAAATGTTAGGATTGACCGCCGCCGCCAGGGCCGCCGCGCCGGTTTCGTTGGGGTGCAAGCCGTCGTTGGTGTAGCCGGGCTTCCACAGGTTGGAATTGATAGCCGTTTCAGCCCGCGCCGCCGCGTCGATGCAGCTTGTCAGCGGGGCGGGCACGCTCCGAATCCAGTCGTTGAGCTGCGCCTTGAGCGACACAAACGCGGGGTCGGTGTTATCGTAGGGCGTGATGGTGCACTGGTGCACCTTGGCCCCGTTCGCCGCCAGCGCGTTCCACAAAGTCATGTAGCGCGCCTGCATGGCAGCTAGGCCCTGATTGAGCAAGTCGAGCATATTATTCACGCCCAGGTTGCAGATGATATGGCCGATGCCGGTGAGGGCTGGCAGCGCCACGGCGGGCTTGTCCTGGCGGGTGTAGGTGTCGAGCAGCGCCCCATACGTGGCCATGCGCGTGAACGGAATGTTAGCAGCGTTCAAGGCGCGGGCGGGATAGCCCAAATCAACTAGGTCGGCCCCGCCGCCGCCCACACAAATGCTATCGCCTACCACGGCCACGCTATCGTAGAGGCGCGGGGCGGCCGGGTCGCCCAGCACGGCAATGGGATGGTAGCTAGGCACCGGGCCGTTGTAGTTGGCGCCCGCGTTGTGGGCCACGTCACCGGCCGCCGTGCCCCGGCACGTAATGCCCAGCGGCCACTTCTCGCCGGCATTGTCCACGGCCACGCTCACGCGCAGCAGCGTCGCGCCCGCGCCGGGCTTTAGGAAGGCCGGAAACTTGTCGGTCAGGGCCGTCAGGCCGGGCAGGATGCGGGCCGAAAGCTGACCGTTGTTAAACGTTAGGGGGTAGTAGCCCTCGCCGTTGTAGAGCGCAGCCTTCACCGTGATAGCGTTCAGGCCCAGCAGCTGCCCCGGATTTACCGCGCCGCCCGAATAACTCGCGCCCAGGCTGAAGTTGCCAAACAGCAGCTGCGCGCCGCTGGCAGCAAAGGGGGCGTTGGGCTCAAACGAGTAGGAGCGCGCCAGCTCCGTGCCATCCGACCAGCCGTTGTTATAGCCGCCGAACGTCCCGAATACGAGCGACCGGCTGAGCACGCCCCCGGTGCGGCGCACGATAGCTCGCCCCGCCCCGCCTACCCACTTGGCCGGGTCGGGCGTGGTAGTGGTGTCGCTGCCTTCTACTTGCCGCAGGTAAAGCGTGCCCTGCGAGGTCACTACGTCGCCAGGCAGATAGTAGGTATCAGGGGCAAAAGCGCCGCGATTGTTGAGGGCCGTGGGCGTCGTCTGCTCCAACGTCTGCAAGCCGTACTGTGCTGCTACCGGATTGCCGTTTGTGTCGGTAGAGGCGGGGGCCAGGAGGTGATAGCGAAATACCAGGCTGATGCCTTTGGTATAACGCTTGGTTGGTTGTCCGTCAATACCGCCCGCCGCGCTGGTGCTGAGTACGATGCGGACAATGGCGCTAGTCGGGTTGATGTACACGCCGAACACGTCGCCTTCCTGCACGTCGTCGGGAAAACGCAGATTGCACCCGAACGTGAGCATAACCGACCGGCCCGGCTTCAGTACCCATGTGCCCACCGAGCCGGCAGCTTCGTAGCGCCAGTTAACCCCGCCGCGCAGGTCACTTTGCGGCGCGGCCGGGTCGTCGTCCGTAACCTGGCTGAAACGGGCGTCGTCGTTTACGATGAGGGGATTGTTGCCGCTCGCGGTGGCGGGGAAAGACGCCTTTTGGGCATCGGTCAGGCCGGTTTCGGCCGGTTCGGTAGTAAAGAGCATAATTACTAGTAGTTGAAACGAATCTGGTTCTGGCTATCCGTGGCCGTGGCCGTGGCCAGGGTCACGCGGGCTTGAATGGTGTAGCCCGGCCCCGTTTCGGTGAAAGTGTTGGCGGGCAAGGCGTTGATAGCTGCCGATGCAGCCGCTACGCTCTGGTACGACCCCCCATTTATGCTAAGCTCGGTGGTGCCCACGCTGCTGGCCGCTAGCACCAACGAGGCCGGCGCGCCCAGACGATGGATGGGGTACGCCACTACCCGCGCCGGGCCGGCTGGAATGGCTAGCACCATCGTATCATCGGTGGCCTGCTGCCCACCGGGGGCGGTGCCGTTGTCCACGTCGAAGTAGCTGCTGGGCGTGCCCGCTACGATGCCCAAGGCGTCGAGCGTGAGCACGTCGCCCGTGCTAATCGTCGTGAGCGAGTTAGCCGGCCGGGCTGGGTCAAAACTGACGTAGCCCGCACCGGCCGGGTTGATGCGGCGCAGGCTGCGAATACGACTTTTCCAAGCGTAAGTACCGCGTAGGTCGAGGGGGGCAGCGTTCCACACAAAGGAGGTCAACCGCTTGTCTATCTGTATCATCTAGTTGTACAGGTTAGCGTTGGTAGTGCCATCCACAAACGAGCCAGTGTAGCGCTTACCGCCCGCCTCAAACGTCCACGGAGTAGCCGTATTGGTATAGGTGGCTGGGAAGTCAAGCAAAAGACCGAAAGAGCCGTTAATGTTGACAATCATAGTTTTAGCGGTAGAGTCGCCGCCGGGGCTCGCGTTGAACTTGAACACGCCATCCGGGTAGGGGTCGCCAAGGGTCAGCGTTACCTCACCACTCGGGTCTACTGGCACTTGCTGGGTCAGCGTAGTGGAGTAGTTGGGGAAAGGCACCGGGCACACGATAGCATTAAGCGCGTCGGCCTTGGCGGCAGCGTCGGCCGTGGCTTGGTCTACGGTGCTGGTAGCCGAGCGCGAAACGCTGGCCCCGCTAGTACCCTGCCCACATTTGGCTTGATAATCGGCGGGCGTGGTTTGGTAGGTGCCCGTGTAGGTGATGACCACGGGGCACACAATAGCGTCGAGCGCAGCCGCTTTGGCGGCGGCCAGTGCTTGCGCGTTGGCAAACTGCTGGCTCACCGACGAGCTGCCGGCACTGCTGGTTCGCGTTACCGCGTTGCCCGTCTTGCCCGCCCCGCACTTCGCCTCAAAGTCGGCTGGGGTGGTGGTATAGCTTTGTAGCGTAGCCTGATAGAACGTGGGCGGTACGATGATGGGGGGCACGTAGCTCGTGCCGCGCAGGGTGCGCAGCAGGTCGTACCACTCTTGCTCCTGCTCATCGAAAAAAGGCCCTTCCGGCTCGGCCACATCGGGGGGCAGCCCCTTGAAGGCACGCTGAAAAAGGTGCTGAAGAATTTTGGCCGTGGCCGTTAAGCGTGCTGCCATAAGTTAAGAAACTGGGTGCGCAGCTCGCGCCGGTAGTGCCAGGCGGCCCACGCGGCCAGCGCCAGCACTACCAGCGTGAGCGCTACACGCTTTTTTTTTGAGTTGCGAGATAGGCTTGGGCCTCAGCGGGCAGCCTTTTCAGGCAGCTCGCCTCAAACTCGGCCTTCGTGATTTTACCGTCCTTATTCACGTCGAAAACGGGGTTGGCTTTCGCGGTTTCGGCTACCCGATTGCCCACGCTACCAATCAAGTAGCTGTCCGGCTTACCGATTGCGGCGGGGTAAAACGTGATGAGGTACAAGTCAAAACACGACTTGATTTTGCCCGTGTACGGCTTGAAGTAGGCGTGCACGTAGTCGAGCTGCTGCACGTTGGACATCTGCGCCAGCGCGGCCGTGGTGGTGCCGAGTTGTTTGGCAGTGGACTCAATAAATTGAATCAGGCCGGTGGCGCTGCCCAACGGATTCTTTGCGGTGGACTTCAAGCCCGACTCTAACCACATCACGCACATTAGCCAGTTGGGGTCACAGCGCAACTTGGCCGCGATTTCGCGCACCTTATCAGCAAAGGCCGCCCGGTTGGCTGGAATCTTATCTTCGAGTACCAGCGCGGCCATTACGATAGTTTTTTAAGCAGTTGAATCACGAGCAGCACCGCTACGGCCGTGAAAAAAGCGCCCGCGAACAGGTCTACCAACGTCTCGGATTTTACCGACACGTTTACGTCCATGCTGGGCAGTTCGCCCTCGTCTATCAGCTTGGTAACGAGGGTAGAATTAAGTAAACTTTGAATCGTGGCCATAGCTAAAACGTTAAAAATGGGTTATCCCAAGCCACAATCGGCGGGGTTTGAAAGCCAGTAGTTTTGGGCGTAAAGCCAGGAGATGGAGCGGGAGCTTGCGGCTGGTTCAGGCCCTCTATCGTGTCCTGGCTGGGCTCCAGCATCATCGGCCGGGGTATTGCCTGCACCTCCTGCACCTGGGTAAACATCTTCGCTTTAGGCGGAATGGTGGGCTTGGCCCGGAGCCTGAATAGCAACACGGCCGCCAGCAGAATGCCAAAAAATGGAAACATAATTAGCGGAGATTAAGGCTTTTAAGTTTATTTACCAAGTCGCCAAGCTTACCAGAGCTGGGCCGCCACCATTCATCATCGAGGTCGCGGGTAAGGGTGGCCGACGAGCCCACGCAGTACTTGCGATTGTAGGCGTTGTACACAGCCGTTATTTGGTCGTTGGTGAGGGCCAGCACCGACGAGCATACCCGGTCTTTCAAGCCGCTCAGCGTAAAAAGTCCGTCGATGATGCCGTGCAGGTCATCGGCAAACTTCACGGCCGTAGCGTCCCAGTTGGCCGGGATGCCCGAGCCCGAGTTGGGCAGCGGGTGGTCGTACTTCATGGTATCCGAAATGCTGTTGCGGCCGTACCAATACACCAGCGCCAGGACCACGGCGGCAATAATGAAAATTTGCAGAGGTCGGCTGGTCATTACCAGCGTTAGAGCCTTGTTCATAACTACTTGCGCTTGAAGTACCACCACGCGGCCACCGCCGCCAGCACTACCCCAATGGTGATAAGTTGGTATTTGGTACGGTAGGTGGCTTGGTCAACCTTGAAGAAGGCGTTCCAATCGTCCTCGTTGTCGAAGTAGTACTTCTTGGTGCCGGCGCCTGGTAGCCCGCCGCCGTGCTCGCGCTGGTAGAAGTACTTGGCGCCGACCGGCACGCCCTTGTCGGTGGATGCTACCAGCCCTTTGCTGTAGCCGCTCGAAAAGTTTTTACTAAATGGGTTCCACATGAGCTACTTGCGGTTGAAGTACCACCACGCCGAACCGGCAGCCAGGGCCAGTACCACGAGATAAACCCAGTTTTCTTGGCCGGTGAGCCACGACGGGCCTTTGTAGTTGAGCGCCCGGTAGAGCGAGGCCCGGCGCAGCCAGGGCGCTTGTTGGCCCACGACATCAACCTTGGGCAAGTTGTTGGCCGCGACCAACTCATCGGGGTCAACATCTTGCGGGGTGGTGCCAGCATCGATATCTTGGCTAGCGGCTGCCTGCGAGGCAGATTGCTCAATCGCGCCAAACGTCTGGATAACGGGCGCACCGCCCCCAGCGAGATAATCTAGCGGGGCCGAGTCGGAAAAATCTATCGGGGCGAAACCGCTTGCGTTGATAGAGGGAAAGCGAGCTTGGGAAGCGGAAAAATTCATAAAAAAACTATTTTTTGAGTAGCAGAATGGCGATGATGACAGCCAGCAGTGCCCCGCCGCCGAGTATGGCGTAGGTGGTGGTTTTGCTGGCTTTGGCTTTTTGGGCAGCTTCTTTAGCTTTGGCTTCTTCCTCAGCCTTTGCCTGCGCAATTGCTTGTAGCTGAGCCAAAACCTGCGCTTGCGTATTGCTCGCTTGGCTGGCTTGCTGGGGCAGAATGGGGCTAGATGGATGGTCGCGGTTGTAGTTAGTCCACAGTTGCTTAAACCAGCCGCTATCACTGGCCGCTTGCTTCACGATGTCGTCGTAATTGCGGGGCGAGTGCGATTCTTCGTAGCCGCAGATGTTGCTGGCGTCCTGCTCGGTGATGTTGTTGGCGGCGGCGATTTTCTGCAAATCGCTGCGCTCGTGGTCGGGCACCCCGCCGCCCCCGAATAGCCCACCGATAGACGAGCCGAGCCCAGCGCCCAGCGCCGTGCCGATGCCAGGCAGCAGGAACGTACCGATAGCACCGCCAGCCAGGCCGCCGATTCCGCTACCAATACCACTTCCACTACTTTGCGAGCCGCCCGACGAGCCGTTGACCAAGCCGCCCAACTGGTTTAGGTTAAAACCGCCCGCACCGCCACCCGACGAGTTGCCGAACAGGCCACCCAACTGGCTGAAATCGAAACCGCTCTGGCTGCTGGTAGTGCCGCCCGTAAAGCCCTCAATGCCTTGTAGATTAAACATGATTATGAGCTAGTTAAAATACTAAGCTGCGCTGGCTGCCCTTCTTGCCGTTTTTGGCTTCCTCGTACATGCCCCGGATTTCGCGGAGCATCTTGCGGGCCTTTGTAGCGTTCTCAGGCGAGAGCTTCACGCGGCCTTTTTTGGCTTTGGGCTCAGCTTTTTTAGCTGCCTTTTTCTTGCCGCTTTTGCCAGCGGCTTTTTTGGTTTTCGTGGCCATCTGCTTAAGCGGCGAAAAGCGGCAGCGTGGCCGCGAGTTGAAGTTGATTGGTGATGGGCAACTCACTGAATTGCTCGCGGGTAGGCACACTCAGCTTGTCGAAATAGGCCAGTACCTGCGCGGCGGTGGCTACTTCGATGGTTTGCTGCTGCCCGTCCACGGTAGCCGTAAAGCTGCGGTTTTGGGCTACGGCGTGCCCACAGCGTACTAAGAATTTTTCCACTTAAAAGATTGATTAAGAGTTAACAATGCGGCGGCTCATAAACTGTAGCCTGAGCTGTGCCAAGTCGGTGCCCACGCCGCGTAAAATGTGCTGTAGCGCTGCCTGAGCCTGGGCCGGCCGGTAGCCTTCGGCCACGTAGGCGGCAAAGGCCAGTTGGTCGGCCAGCAGCTCATCATCGCTGCGGGTTTGCCAGTGGGCCAGCTCGTGCAGGTACACGAAGCGGCGGGTGGCGGGCGGCAGCGCGTCCCACTGCGGGCCGTTCACGCGCAGCTGTCCGGTGTGCAGGTCCAGCACCGCCAGCGGCTGGCTACCACTTACCCGGTGCAGCGTCATGGTGCTCACGGCTTGGCCTTGTGGTGGCGCACTAGCAGGAAAACCACGACGAGCAGCAGCATTACCACGCCTACCACGAAAACGGGCTGCGACAGGCCCATAATGCGGGGCGCGGGCTCGTCGGGGTCGTTCCCGTTGTTGCTAGTAGCGTCGTAGTCAACGCCCCCGGCGCTGCCAGACATGCTTACCGTAACTTGGCCGCGCAGAAAATCCACGATGGACTTGAGGCCACGACCCAGCGCCGAACGCTGCTGGCTGGTAGCGGCCGTGGCACCGGTGCCGGTGGCACTAGCGTAGCGGCCACGGCCGGCGCGTTCTACTTGGCCCAGCACGATAAACAGGTCATCGGTAAATACATCGCCGTGGACTTCGGCCAGCAAGGCTAGCGCCTCGGGCGAAGCGGGCACCTCACAGCCATAGCGGTGCATCAGCTCGCCCACGGCGGCCGGGGCGGCGGCTATAGAGCGGCTGAGGCGATTGGCGGTAGATTGAGCTAACGGGGTCATAAGCGGGAAGCAAAAAGGCCCGGCCGCTCGGCCGGGCCTTTTTCACAGGTGAGGTAAAACGTGTGCCGATTAGCTCAGCATCAGGTTGTTTTTCGCCACGGCAGCCTTCACGGCCAGCGCCTGGCTGGGGCTGAGGCTGGCACCCGCAAACAGCAAGAAATCAACCGTAACGCCCGCGCCGATGGTGTAGGTGATGTCCGACTTATCGTCGAGCTGCAACCCATCCGTGTTGAGGTCGGCCGAGTTGGTGTTGAACGAGCCACTGTTGAATGCCAAGTCGGCATTGATGGGGTAGCTCGTAGTGTCCACAAACGGGTCGAGGCTGGCCACGTTGATTTCCTGGTTGTACTGCGAGCGGGTGGCGCAGCTCAGGCGAATGGCCACAATCCGCGTGGGGTTGTACAGCACGTAGTTCAGGAACCCGCCGATTTTCTTGCGCGAGTTGGTCGAGGTGGCCACGAGGCCGGGCTTACCATCTACGTCGTTGAACGCGCCATCCTTGAGCTGGCCGGGCGCAGCCGTGGTGTCGCCCGTGTTGTAGCCCGCAAACAGGCGCGCCGTGAGTGGGCCATCGCTGGTGTTTTTGATGCTGAACCCGAACCGGCGCTGAATGTGGCCTTCCTGCGCAAACGACTGCACGTTGCCCATGATGGTGATGTCGGGGTCGCCCTGGCCGGTGTAGCCCGCGCTATCAGCCACTTGCAAGCCCGTAGCAGCAGCGTAGCGGCCACCAGTGCCCGAATTGCGCAGCGCCAGCGCCATGAGTGCCGGCATCGTTTTGATGATGTGTTTCATTTTTGTGAATGAGTTATCGAAGTAGCTGATTTAGAACAGCTCAGAAGTGATTTCCCCAGTCGAGGACACTTTGCGCTTGAAGGCAAATTCTTGAATGAGCAGGATAGCGATACCGGCAATAACAGCCGATAGCACTGTGCCCCAATTGACTTTCACCATGAGAAATAAGGTTGAGGTGGTTGAGCTTAAAACGGACTCAACATTACGCCACCCCACCGGGCTGCTTAGCCATTTTTGGCCGTTTTGCGCCACTTACTGCGCTATACTTCAATTGCCTGCGCTTGCGCCTGGCTCGCCGAGGTGCCGGTGGCAGCGCGCCACGTCGGCCGGCGTCAGAATGTGCCGGCGGTGTAGTACGCCCGCCTGCCGCAGCCAGCGCCGGAAGGTGCGCGGTGTTACGCCGTAAGCCTGCCGCAGCTCGTCACGGGTTACTCGTTTCGGCGGCTGGTTCATCGGCGGGCGGGGCGGCTGGCTCGGGCTCGGGTGCGTGGTTTTGCTTGACATCGACTAGCTGCGCGCCCATTTTGGTATTTAGAAACTTCATCAGCCACTCGCGGAAGTAGGCCGCGAAGCTGCCCGATTGCAGCTTGAGCAGTACCCAGTGATTGAAAATGGCCGTGAACTTGAAGCCAAATAAGTAGCTAAAAAGCATGTCGCGCAGCCCTTCCGAATGCGCCAAATATTGCGTGCCGTGGTGTACCATCGACATAGCCAGCACGTCGGAAACCATCACGGAGAAGGTTTTTTGAAACTTGATGAGCTTGAACTTCTCGGCCTTAATCTGCCGGGCCACCTGGTAGCCGTACCACGCATTCACCACGTCCATGCCCAAAATGAGAAACGAGGCCCCCGGTGGGTGCCATACCCACGTGCCCCAGTAGGTGAGGCCGTAGCCCAGCAGCACAAACGCCACCTTCAGCGCGGCCGGCGTGATAGCCGCGCTGAAGGTTTTCAGGCCCAGCACCGTGCGCGCATAATCGGCCGGCGAGTCGAACCCCCAGGCGCGAAAGATGTCGGTAAAGAAGGTGCGGGCGTGTATCATATCAGGGTTTCCACCGTTTCATCGTGGTAGGGATTTTTGTGGGCCTGCACGCGGCGGAAAGCGGCCAGTACGTCGGGCTTGTTTGGGATAGGTCGTTTAAGTATCTCGGCTTCTTCGTCTTGCGTTTTTTTGAGCACGATGTAAGAAGTCATCTCCCAAAAGAACTTGGGCACCCGCATCAAGCTGTGGAAGGTGAAAAGCAAATCGGCATCCCACATGCGGTGGTCTACCAAAAAGGTCTTTATCTGCTTGTTGGGGTTGGGGTCGATGTACTTCGTGCAGTCCTCAAACACTATCAAGCCGTTGCGAAACCACTTGATAATAAACGCGAACATTTCAGCGTGGTCGGATTCGTAGAAGCGCTTGATGCCCTTCGTCCAGCGCTGGAATTGCTCGCGGTTGATTTCTTGATGCTCGCGGTAGGCGGGGCTACCGTTCACGTCGATAATCAGTACCTTTTTGCCGGGGTGCTTGGCGTAGTAAGCTTTGGCTATCTCGTTGGTACGGGTGCTTTTGCCGGTGCGCTTGCGGCCCACCACCAGCGCCGCCAGGTGGCCGCGTGTCGAGTTGGCCATGCGCTACAGAATTACCCAGTGCCACTTGCCATAGCGCACCTTGCGCGGTGGGGTCGGCGCGGCGGGCCGCTGTTGGCACTTGAGCCGCAGCCACTCGGCGGCGCTGAATCCGGTGTAGTCGCGGCCTTCCTCCAAAACCGTAATCCGCGCCGGGCCGGTGGGGCGCTGCACGGCGGCGCAACCCGTCAACCCAGCCCAGCACAGAAAACCCACGAAAAGTAGTAGTCTTTTCATTGATTTACAGATTAAAACCTTTTCGAAACTGCGGAATGAGCGGAGCCACGCGGGGTAGCATTACCATGGCCACGGCCAGTAGCAGCGCCACTTCGGGGCTGAGCTGCAAGCGCTGGTGCTTTTCGAGTACCTCGGCCAGCGGGTCGGTGAGCGACTGCTTTTCGTCGTCGGTGAAGGCAGCGCGGTCGCACAGCTCGGCAAACTCTTTGGCGCGGGCCAAGACGTGGTAAAAGTCCTTGTCGTCGGTTACAGCGTCTTCGATGGAGTAGCGGCCACGGGCGGCCCGCTCCTGCTCGTAAGCGTCCATGCGGGCCTCATCACCGGGCCGCAAGATGGTATTGCGGTAGCTGGCAATCAGGGCGGGCTTCTGGAGGTTGTCCAAAAAGTCAATCCAGCGCCGGGCCGACTTGCGGGCGTCCTCGGGGTTAGCTACGGGCTCAACGGCGGGTTCCTCGTCAACGGCGGCCGTGTCGGGCATCGTGGGCTCGGGGCCGAAGTCGGCGGTATAGTCGGCGGCGGGCGCGGCCTCTATCGGCGTGAAGTCGGTCGGGTTGTCGTTGTTTACCGCCTCGGTGGCCTCGCCAAGTACTTCTAGTAGGTCAAGGGCCATCTACTGCGCGAGCTGGGGCGCCGGGGCGGGGGCCGTGTACTTATCTACCACCTGCGCCATCGGGCCGATAGCGGCCATCAGCTTATCCTTGTTCTGCATCAAGGTCATGAGGCTTTTGGGGTTGAAACCCCCATTGCCTACGAGCGGGGCGAGCTGCACAAAGCAATTCACCATCGTGGTGATGTCCTGCTTGTATTCGTCATTTTTGGCCCGCAGCTCCTTTTTCTGTTGAACGAGTTGCTGGGCTACGTCGGTGAGGCGGTTGTAGGCTTCCTCGTTTACCAGCATCATGCCCTTGGGCACCATCAGGTCGTCGTAGCTCAGCGGAGTGGGGGTGGTGGCGACCGGGGCGGGCGCGGGCGGCGCGGGGTGCGCGGGCTGCATTTTAATAGCTTTTCCCATGTTTACTTGCCCGTTGGGAAATCGCCCCACGGGTTCTTTTTGAGGTAGTTGAACATCTGCTCTATCAGGTCGCTGCCGTTTTTACTTTTACCCTTGCGCTGCCGGTAGGCCAGTACGTCGGCAAATTCCTGCGCCAGCTTCGGATTGCTCCACCGCACCGATGAGATGGGGGGCGGGCCTTTGGGCTGAGCCGGCGCGGCGGCCGGCTCAGCCACGGGGTTTTGCTCGTCGGCCATTACTTAGGCGGTAGCTTCGGGGCTGGGGGCGGACGCGGCCGGCACGTTGGCTTTGCGGTCGGCGTAGGCGAGCTGCGTGAAGGTGTCGGCCTCGGCCTGCGTCAGCGTGTAATCGCTGAGGTGCATCGTTACCAGCGTGGCCAACTTGCCGTAAACGGCGGCGCGCATGGCGGGCGTGAACTTGCGCAGTGCTTTGAGGAAACAGGCAATTTTCGCCACCTCATCGGGCTCTTTCGAGCAAGCGGCCGTGAGGCTCAGCGTATCCATTGCCACGGTGAGGGCCTGCCGGATTTTGCCCAGCAGGTCGGTCGACCAGCCTTGCCCGCTCAGGGCGGCCAGCAAGTCCAGGCCGGGGTTGTCGGCGGCGGCCTTCACGATGTCTACCACTGTCAACACCTTGTCGATGTGCTGAAAATTCTGTTTGAAGAAGCTGGCGACGGTGGCAGCCAGCAGCTTGATGCGTTGGAAAAATTTCATGGGTAACTAGCCGATTGTTGCGGGTTTACCCAAAATTCAGCCGTGTTTACAGCGCCCAAATCGGTTGGCTGCGCTTCGCTGCATTGGCTGCGCTTAACTGCGGCTAGGGCACAAAAAAGCCCGTTTACTGAGCTGTAAACGGGCTTTTTACTACTTGCCTTTGGTGGGTGAGCCGAGGTGGGCGTAAATCCTTTCGACCTGCGCCACGGTGAAACATCGGCCTCGGTACTCGCCCAGGTCGGGCACGTCGAGCAGCCAGGCATTCAGCGTGTACCGCCCGATACCGTAAGCATCGGCAAGCTGCTGCTTGTTCTGAGGCTCAATTTTGGGGGCTGGGGCGGTAGTAGACATAGCTAGGCGGGCTGTAAACGGTGATTATTGAGCAGGCGCGGCAGCGGGCGTAGCCTTTGCGCGGGTGGGCTTGTTAGCGGCGGGCGCAGCGGCCGGGGGCGCGGGGTTGTCGAAGTCGGTAGGCTGCAAGTCGCCGGGCTGGGGCTTGGCCTCGGGGGCGGGGGCCTCTTTTTTGGCCGATAGCAGCTCTTGGCTGAATACCCGCAGGGTTTGCACCACTACCACTTCCCCGTCGCCATTTACATACCAGCGAAGGTCAGGCTGGCCCTGCACGAGGATCTTGGTCCCCGCCTTGATGTACTGGGCAATGTCGGTGCTCTCGCCCTGTTTACGCCAGATGGTGCAGTCAATCCATTTGGTTTCTTCCACCTCTACGCCCTGCCCATTGCGGTACTTGCGGTTTACAGCGATGGAAAAGTTGATTGCGGTGTCGTTGCCGCTTTTGCTGAGCGTGGCATCTTTGCCAACGTTGCCGGTTGCAGTTAGTTGAAGCATTGGTTTACAGTGGGGTTTGGGTTGTGGAATCTTCTTCGGCAGGGAGAGTATTGTCCCAGCGGTTTTCGGTGAAGCTATTGTAGTTTGCTTCCTCGTAGGCGGTCAGGCCGTGAGCATCAATGGTGCGGTAAGCTTCTTCTCGTAAGATGTTTACCGATACACTTTCAACGCCATCACTGACAGTGAGCGTGTAAATGGGTTTTTCTTGCAAATTGATAGTATCAATTTCGCGGCGGCTAACTGTTATTTTCATTGGTTTACACAGGTTTAGGGTGGATACTCAAGTCAATCATGAAGCGCAGGGCCTGGGCCATGTTGCGGGCCTCGTGGATATAGAGGCGGGGGGCTTTTTTGCCGATTTTGGGCCGTAAACCGGTATCGCGGAAGTGGTACACGCTGGCCGTGCTGGCGATGAAGTAGGTGTACTCGTCGCGCTCAGCCTCTTGCAGCGTGTCGGGGTTGATGATTTCCTCGTGGGCGAAGTCGGCCAGTAGCTCGGCAGCTTCGCCGGCTGCGGTTTTCGGGGCGTTGATGTTCAGCTCCTTCACGCCCCGGAAGGCCCCGAACTTTTGGTACAGCGGCTTGCCCTTCATTTTGGGCAGTAGCTCCACCAGCAAGTCCATATCGTACTCATCGGAGTCGTGTTTACGTAGTGAAAACGGCTCAAAATGGTACTTCAAGCACTCCATCACGCCCGACAGCAGCGAGTCGAGATTTTTGCCGTTTACATACTGTTTCCACTGCCCGCGCTCGGCGTCCCACTTTTCCGACCATCCCCGTTTTTTGTCGGAGTAGGTGTAGAGGCTTTCGAGGCCCACCAGCGTACTGCCCTGCGGCAGTAAACAAGCCAGGTCGGCGGGCGTAAGCTGCTTGTTGCCCTTGCCGATGCTGGCCAGGTCGTCGGGGCCGAACTGCTGGCGCTGGGCGGTGTGGTCGAGCGTCGCCAGGTTCCAGCTTAGCAAAATATGCCGGTGCAGTTCGTTGCGGTTCTGTAAACTCTTGTGGACGAATACTAAGCTGTGAATGTGGAAGTGCAGGCCGTTGGCGTTGCGCGTTACCTCAGCCCCGTACTCGCCGCCGTGTACATGCTCTTTCCACCACGGGGCGCGCCGCAGCTCCTTGAAAATGTTGATAAGCGTCATCACGTAGAACTGCTCGCCCCGAAACCCACTGGCGGCCGTATGCGGCACCGTCAACGTGAGGTGCATCAGGTCATACTCAGTCGTAAGCTCGGGGTGGGCCGTGAGGTAGGTGAGCCACTTGCGCCGCAGCCGCTTGCTGCGCTCGCTATTGCAAACGGGGCAAACCTTATGTTTACAGGTCGCTGAGCCGATATATTCTAGCGGTTGGTCGCCGCCCAAGTGCTCGCGATACAGCGAGTGGCACGAGCACGAGCCCAACCGGCGCGTGAGGTGCTTGAGCGTGTCCTGTGCGTCTTCGGTCAGCGTGTCGATGTTGGCGAGGCGGTGCGCTTCGGCGGCTAGGGCCATGCGGTTAGCTTCCCGCTTGAGGCTGCTGTTGCGGTTGCTGCGCTTGCGGTTGCGAGCCACGCGCAGCTGTAATTCGTCGGGCTTCGGCTGGGCGGGCTGGGGCAGCGCGGCGAGGTCTAGGTAGGCTTGTTTCACGATTAGCGATTCTCGCAGATGTTATAGTGAGAAATGCAGCCTGTTGTGCTACATGCTTTATCAAGTAGCTCGGCTTGGTCTTTATGCCGCTGCACATAGCCTACCACGTCATGTATGTAGTTCACTGTATTCGCTGGCCCATCTCCTTTTTTCGGTGCCCATACACCCGTATGGAATGCTTTAGGAATCTTGTCATTGGAGAAGAATGCAGAGCCAGAGCCTATCTCTTTTTCTAGGTCATCTATCTCATCAATTCGCCAAGGGTCGTTTTCTGCAATTGAGGCTACTTCACTGAGCGAAGAGTTGATGCAAGGGTAGCAGCCAACACGCTTAGCACCTCGGTAATACAGCGGATTCAGCTTAAACCCTTGTCCGAGGATATAGGAAATGACCTCCCCAGCAGTCCAAGTGATAACTGGCCGCTCCACATCAGCACTATACTTGTCGCACCAAGCCACCACGTCTTTACGCCGGTAGGTATGGAAAACCGGCGTAAGCGTGCGCAGATTCTTTTGCTCCCATTCTGCTAGCTCCTGAGCGATAGAGTTGCCAAAAAGTGCCTGCTGGCCTTCGCCCGCGTGCGACTTAGCTAGTTTCTTTTTGAGGCGATTTATCTTCTTATCGTACTTGCCTCGAAACTTGACGGGCTCGAAATAGTAGCGGAAGTATTCATCCTTGCGCTTGAGCAGGCGGCGGGCAAGGCTCTCATCAGCCCGCACGCCCTGGTACACTGTTACGTCGTCGGTTTGCGCTAGCACATAATCAATACCTGGCTGAACCTTCAGTGCTTCGGTGCAGAATCGTGCGCGCAGGGCAGGAAAGCGCTTCCTAGCCCGCACGAGGTCAGGCATACCAGCCGAGTATTTGGGATTGCGAACCATCGTAATAGGTAGCCCAACGGCCTCGCCAAATTCCTGAATGAATTGGTATGTATCGGGGTGCTCCCATCCAGTATCACAGAAGACAAGCCGAATGTCTTCTCTGGGAACAGTATTAAGCACAGTAAGCGCGGCGGCTTCCGAATCTTTACCGCCAGAGAATTTGATAATGTGCTTCATTTTGGTAAAAGGGTTTCCCCGAGCGTTTCTTTATTATCTAGGAAGGGCTTAACAACTGGTTTACAGCGCCAAGCAAACGGGACTAAAAAAGTGCTAGCTGTTGGTCGGCGGGGGCCTTACGCTGGCCAGGAGTGCCCACCAACAAGCAATCGGCGACCAACTGGCGGGCCGTAGTAAGGGCGTCGCGCTGGCGCTGGCGGCGGGCAAAATCTTCGGTGCCCTGCACGCGCTCAGCGACTGCGCTAGCCGCTTCCTCCATCTTTTGCAGCTCCGCCAGCGCCTCGCTGAGCGAGAGCCGGTAGGACTGGGCGAGCTGTTGGTGTGGGCTGGGGGCCATCGGTGGGCGGGCTGAATTGGCGTTAGGTTTTTTTCTCGTTTGGCACTCCCTCAGAGTGCTCAATTGTGGTTTTTGGCCCGAAGGCCAGCCAGGGCGCAAGCGCCCCGGCTGGTGCTACAGGTGGGGGGAGTAGCTGGCCCCGTGTTGACTTAGGGTTCACCCATCGGTCGTGCCGCCGGTTACGCTACGACGTTGCTCCTCAGCATTGCGTCGATACCCTCGCCGGTTGTGGCCTTGGGTGGAGTCGAACCACCGCGCCGCTGTAGTTGCGGGCTCATCGTGACAGGGCCAAAAAATCAAAAAGGAACGTCCTCGTCAGTGCTGGGGGCGTTGTAGACTGTCCAGAATTCCATCTGGCGGGTTTCGGGGTTGTAATCGCCTTCTACTCGCTGCTTTAGCACGTTTTCGCGGTTGGTGAGTACCTGAATGTTGCTAGCGGTGTAGCCCTTTTCGGGGTCGATGCGGTCGATGTGGTAGCTGCTGGCGGTGCGGCCCCGGCGCGTCATGTACTCGGTGCGCTGGGCAAACTCGGTGAACTGCTCCAGCGTGAGGTCGAAGGGCTTGCCGCGTCGTTTGGCGTTGGCTTTGAGGTGGCGGTAGGCGTAGCGGGCGGGGTTTACCTGAGCTTGGCAAGTGTGGCACTTAGTGCGGGCGGGGCGGGCCTGATTGCGGCAGCCAGGCGTAACGCAGGGGCCTTTTTTCATAACGCCACCTCCATTTGTTCACCTGGGCCAGTTTCTATCAATTCGACCAGCTCCGTGAGGCGGGCAAACACGCGGGGCGCGGTGCCAGGGTGAGGGGTGCCATCGGTGGGGCCGAACTCGTAGCTGCGCTCACCATCGGCAGCCGTGTAGCTCGTGACGGTGGGCAGGCTGTAGGCCCGGTGCATGATGTCGTACTCACGGCGGTGGTGGGCGTGGTCGGTGCCGCCCGCCCGGTAGCCACCGATAGCCGCCCGCTCGGCTGGCGTGAGGTGGTTAGCCGTGGCCCCGTCGTTTTGGGTGCGCAGCTTTGCCATGCCTAAAAGCCTAAGTCGATGTGAACAGGGTCGTAGCCAGGGCGCATCTTCCCATCAAGCCCAAGCCAGGGCGTGACGAAGTCGCCGCCCCAGCGCATCGAGCGGGCGCGAATGAGGGCGGGTAGGCCGGTGGCTTCCCATTCGGCTTTTGGAGTGGCCATGCGGTACCACTTGCCGTTGGCATCAACCACGTTGAGGTCGATGGCGCGCCACTTGCCGTGCAGGCTCTTTTCGCCCGACCGGTAGCCGCTCGTGATAACGACGGTGAAGCCACGTGCCTCAAACTCGGCCAGTAACTCGGAAAAACGGCCCCGCTGGTACGCAGGGAAGGCGGCCAGCTTGGCGGCCACGGCGGCAGATACTTTCATGCGGCGCAGGTAGAGCGCGAGCACCACGCCCGCCACGGCCACGGCCGCCACGGTGCGGGGGTGCTGGCGCAGGTAGGGCGTGAGCTGGAGCATGAGAATTAGGCGAAAAGGGCCAGGGGCTGGCCCGTGATAGCCTCGGCGCGGTCGCTCAGCGCCTTCATATCGGCTTGTATCAGCCGCTCGGCCTCGTTGTAGGTGGGCTGGTCGTAGTTGCCGCGCGCGTGTTGGGTGCCAACCTCAAACAGCAGCGTATCGAGTGCATCGGTACAGGCTTGCAGCGCCTGTAGCTGAATTTTGGCTAGGGGGGTAAGTACTTGTGCCATTAGCGTTTGAGCTTTTGAGATTCGGCCACCGACTTCTCGCGGTATTGGCGCTGCTTTTTGGGGGCGGGCTTGAGGGCGGGCGCAGAGACAGCGCCCGCTTTGAAAATCAGAAAGAGGGCCAGGGCGGCGGGCCGCAACTCGGCGGCGGGCACGGTGGGGAGCTGGCAGGCGAGCAAGCCTAGTAGCTCATCCTGAGTGATAGCGGGCTGCATGGCGCTAGGCAGCTAAGGCGGTGACTTTGCCAACGGCGGCGGGCGGTGCGTTGAGGACGGTGCCCGAATCCTTGCCCAGCAGCACGCAGATTGCCAGCACCGAATCGAAGGGGCAAACCAGCGTCGAACCCGCCTCAGCATCTACCCACGTATTGAGCGAGCGGCGCGACACGCCAGCCACGGCAGCCATTTCGTTCAGCTTCTCGCTGCGCTTGGCGCGGGGCAAGTCGCTGACCCATTCCCAAAACTTGTATTTGCGGGCGTAAGACATAGCGGCAGATTTATTTTCCAACTGGGGAACTTTCGCCGGCCTGTGGCATACTGCTTGCATTTCAGCCCGTAAGCGTACTTTGTGCAGTCGGTTGCACTTCCGACAATGCAAACATACGCTTTCGATTGAAGTAATGATGCTACTTCAAAGAGAATATTTTTTCAACCTTGTAAAGTTTCTATTGAGGTAATGCAGACTATCAATCAGAGAATCATTAGCTTGATTGAGCATTACAAACTCAATTATAGCAGCTTCGCTGCGTCAATTGACGCAAGCCGAGGCACTCTGTACAACGTGGTGGGGCCACGTAAGAGCAAGCCAAGCCACGACCTAGTCACGGCCATACTGCGCAAATACCCGGAAGTCAGCAGTAATTGGCTACTTACTGGCGATGGTGATATGCTTTTTCAATCGGAAACGCAAGCCGTAGAAGAAGCACAATTGAAGCACCAGGCCAATAAACAGCCATCTATCAAGCCCGTGGGGCCGCCCATCACGGTGCCCGAGTACAGCCCCGACTTCTCGGAAGTGAAGTTTGTGGACGTGCCGGCTGAGGCCAGCTACCTGCGTGGGTTTGGCGACCGGGAGTTCATTGAGCAACTGCCTACCCTGCGCCTGCCCCCGATGGGCGTAGGTACCCGCGAGCTGTACGGCTTCACAGTGCGCGGCGACAGCATGAATGACCGATTCAGCAACGGTGATATTATTCTGGGCCAGCGCGTGGAGCGCAACGACGCCCTGCGCTGGGGCGAGGTGTACGTGCTGCTACTCAACGACGGGCTGGTGGTGAAGGAACTGCGGCGTGGCACCGACGACGAGCACTTCACGCTACATTCGTTCAATCAGCATTTCGACCCCTACGACGTGCTAAAAACCGAAGTGCGGGCCATGTTTCGCTATCAGGCCAGCATCAGCTTCAACAGCTCAAATCCTAACCGGGGCGGCATCATGCGCTTTCTTTCCGCTCTCAGCGAGCAAATGAATCAACTTAGTCAATCCATTTCTAACCCACCAACTCCCCAAACTGAAAAATGAAAAAGCTACTACTAATTGCCGCAGTAGTTTGCACAAGCACAATTGCCCACGCGCAAAACAATTCGCTAGAAACGCGCAAAGCAATCCTTGTTAGTAAAACATGGAAAATCAATTCTACTTTTATAAATGGAATGTTTCCCGCGTCGTTTGAGCAATCGAACAATATTAAAAACGTTGATTTATACCCGGCCGGCGACCGCTACAAATTCAGCAACGACGGTACTTTCACGATAATACAGGCCGCAGGCGGCACCAAAATGGGCGTTTGGGAGCTTAACCAGACAGGCCAGCTCGTTTTTAACCCTGGCGGCAAGAGCACGAAATTCACCATTATTATGATAGATGAAAGCGGTTTTGCTACTCGCACGTTTGCCAGATTAGGAATGTGTAATGTAACCAGCTTGTACGAGGTTAACTGGACTTCTGCGCAGTGAATACGCGGTGGCTACTCTTGCTAACTATGTTGTTAGCTGGTCCGGTATGTGCCCAGCATCCCATTGACAAGGCTTGCGCGAATTGTATTACTAAAGCAGAGTCAGACCCCTATTTCATGGGAGAGCCAGGCCCAGCCCGGTCTTGCGAGGCCACTGCCTTACGCAAGTGGAATGCAGAAATGGTACGGCTTTTGGCAAAAATGCCCAGCGAGCGGCTCTCTCAAACTGCATGGGCTCGTCAGCGAGACAAGCACGTTATGGATATGAAGCGCGATTTTATGAAGAGTGCAGACATCGCTTCTGAGGCTGATTTACCAATGACCTTATTTGATGAGATACGATGGTATCAGATATCGATTACGCGCAAACGGGTTTTAGCACTCGCAAAAATTAGTCGCGAATAACTTCTTACAAAAAAGGGCCAGTGATTATCACTGGCCCTTTGCGTTACTAAATCATTGACGCGAGGTATCTAATCTGTTTTTTATAGCGAGAAGCAGATGAGTTCACTTGTAGACGCCGCCCCTCCACTGTGTGAAATTTATTAACAACTAACTCTGTTATCGGTACTCGCTCAGCACCAGAAATGCGACCAGCAGAATGGAAGTCTTCGGTTATTACAAAGGCATCGGCTGGGTCTTCATGGTGGAAAAGATGACTGTGTTTCTCCGCTATCCCGATTGCTCGTTCGATATACATGCGCGAAGCATTGTCAGGGGTTGCTTCCTCTCGGCTCTTGGAGCCCACCATTGTCATTACAACAGCTGCTATTTTTGGAGTAGGTAATCCGCCAGCACGTTCATTCCATACTTGGAAGTCCCTAATTGGGTCTGATAAATGTTTACATAGTAACTCTAAAGATTCTATAGAGTGCTCATCAACTCGCACTGGAACAACCAACGCTTCCACTGCACACCAAGCTAAGTGCGTGCCGCCTGCATAAAAAGGGCTAGTGTCAAGCAGTATTTTACTGGCTTTCAAAGCTCCTGCTTCAGCAACTAGTATATTTTTAAGGCCGTGAAGTAGCCGCGCAACTGCTTTTTGATTACCCTGTGAATAAGCAGTATTTAATTGCTGGTATAGTAATGAGGGGAAGGAAAAAAGCTCAGCATCTCCGGGTACTATCCATGCTCCTTTACCACCCTTGAATGAGTTGCAATACTGGCTAACCTTATAGCTTATATCATCTGGTGCATCACCGAATGCAGAGCCAAGAATTGCAGGTCTTAAGCCATCGTAAATCGTGACATTAGGTCTGCCGTCTCCCATAAGCAGTTCAGTAAAATTCGATTGCGGGCATAAATCGCTAAAAAGTGTAGGATAATGCCGAGACATCTCGAAGGCTAGATTGAACGCCATAGATGATTTGCCCACGCCTCCTCGCAGATTAGTTACCGCATAGCTATTAAAATTCTGTCCATCAGGGGCAAGAAAGTCGCCTAAAACGACGCCTTGATGAATGCCGAGTACTTTTTCTAGTCCTGTCATTGAAACTATGCTTATGTGCCAGCAGGTGTTGCAGGCAATGCAAGAGCAAAGATATAATGCAGGAGATGCAGGAGCAAGAAAAAAGTGCAGGAGCACAGAAAAAGTGCAGGAGCACAGAAAAAGTGCAGGTGATACAGGAGCTCTATGGCTGGCCTATTGAAGTGTTCTTCACAGAATATTTGTGTTATTTATTTAAAAAATGACCCTATTCAGGCTTGGTATCACAACCTCTTGACGCGATACGAACAAAATACTAGTACATCTACTATAAGTCATGCCGCGACGTTGATAGTGCTGATAAATAGATAATTAGCCAATTAAAGATTGAGCAAAAAAACGTGCAGATTCCGACAAAAAACCGACAAATAGCCATTAAAAACTCGTACTTTAGCAGAGAGAAAAGCGCCTTTATAGTCTGGAAACGCATTTTATAGTATCAGTGCGTTGGTTCGAGTCCCGTCTCTGGTACGAAATAACCCCGTTTCTGCAACAGGAACGGGGTTATTTTCTATTTGGGGTGTAATGTACAGAGAGCAGGGCTTGCGGCAGCTGACTGCCTAGCCGATAGAAGCCAGCGCCTTACTCACTTGCTGGTGTAGCAACTGCGTGACGAGCAGTACTTCGTCTTCGCGCGATTGCTGATAGCTCAGGGCGGCCGCAGTAGTGGGCGACTCCTCCCAGCGGGCAAGTTCGGCCAACGTATCCAGGCGGCGTAGCGAGGTATCCAAGTGGTCGTAGAGCCCTATCCAGGTGGCCCCGGCGTGTCCCGGGTGCTGGTGCAGGGCAAGTCGTAGCTGGAGCATCTGCATGACGATGCCCGCCAGCTCCTGCAAGCGCTGCTGCTCAGGAGCTGATAGCTGCCGGGGCTGCCGGTCGATAATGCACAGCGCACCAATGTTATAGCCTTGTTCATCCCGAAGGGGGTGCCCGGCATAGAAGCGCATATGCAAGGCCTCGGCTACGCCAGGGTCAGTCAGCTGGCATGGCTCGGCTACCAGGTCATTGTAGACCGTGGTTTGTTCATCCAAAATAGCTACGGAGCACACGCTCTCCTTGCGGGCTACGCGCTCGGCACCGGCCAGGCCGAAGTTTGCCTTAAACCATACGCTGCCTTCATCTACCAGCGAAACCAGGGCAATCGGCACGTTAAACAGCTTAGCCGTTAGCCGAACCACTTCGTCAAATACCGCATCCGGGGCCGTGCCCAGCACCCGGTAGGGAGCCAGGGCTAGTAGGCGTTCCGAGTCGTTGAGTGGGATAAGAGTAGAAAGGGCCATGCAGAAGGGCAAACAGGAAATAAGTCCTAAAATTAATCCTTATTCGGTGATTGCCGCCGGAAATACTTCGTCTGCCGGCAAGTTTGCCGTAGAGCCAGCCCCGCCCAAATCGGCTATGTTGCCAAAAAGCGCTGCATGGCGGCTGCCACTTCGGCCGGGGCCGTGAGGTGCGGCGAATGACCAGTAGTAGCCAGCGTGACCAGCGTGGCACGGGGCAGATGCGCCAGCAGATACGCATTAACTTCTTCCGGCACGGCCGGGTCGTCGGTGCACTGCAGCAGCAGCGTGGGCACCCGGACCTGCGGTAGCTGGGGGCGAAAGTCGCCCAGGAAGTTCAGCTCCAGTGATTGAGTAGCCAGGGCCGGGTCGGCCTGCGTAGCGCACGCCACTAGCTCGTGGCTTAGGGCCGAGGCCTGGTGCTGGCCTAGCAGCATGGTGGCAAAGGTGCTGGCCCAGCGGGCATAGTTGGCGTGCATCTCGGCCAGGATGGCCAGCAAGTCTGCCCGCTCGAAGCCACCGTAATAATCCGGCTCGTTGAGGTAGTGCGGCGAAACAGCCAGCAGCACGAGTTTGCCGATGCACTCCGGGGCCAAAATAGCGGCTAGCAGCGCTACGATGGCCCCGGCCGAATGGCCCACCAGCACCACCTCGCGCAGTTGCAGGGCCTGGCAAATGGCGACGACATCCTGCGCGTATCCCCAAAGGGTGGCGTATTTCACCGGGTCGTAGGCCGAGCGGTCCGACTGGCCAACCCCCATCTGGTCGAAAAGAATGAGCTGGTGGTGGGCCGCCAGGGCCGGGGTGAGGTAATGCCAGACCTGCTGGCTGCAATTGAAGCCGCTGCAAAATAGCAGCGGCGCCTGGCCCACTCCCAACACCTGCACGTGGTGGCGGCGCAGCACGAGTTGGGTAGCCTCCTCCGCAACAAGGTGAAACGCAGGCGTCGTTGGCAGAGGAGAAAGGGGCATGATTGGAAAAGCAGAGTGGCTCGCGCCCTTACTAACGGAAACCAGACGGAAATAGTAGGAGCTTGCTATTTATAAAGTAGTGCTCGCGAGCTGCGGCAGGCCGCGCCGACTGGCTGGCTGTTTAGCTTTAAATAGCTGAATAGTGGCCGCTCGGCCTAGCCGGCGGGACTTGCGACGCTGCCAAATGCTGCCAACGGTAAGCACCGCGCTTGTCGGAAGGCTAGCAGCGGCGCCCGTTGTGGGCCAGGCAAGTAGGGTAGGGGCGCCGGGCGGCAATTATAGCCCCCGTTTTATATTCGGGCCGTCTGCTGCAATTTCTTCCATGAATACTCTTACCGCCACCGCCGCGCTCCCCAGCGATGTTCCGCCGGAGGCGCTGTTTCAGACCCTGCTAGCCATTGCCCCCATCGGCATTGCCCTGCTGCGCCCGCTCTACGCCGAGGGCGCAGCCGAGGCCACGCCTATCGTGGATTTTGCCCTGGTGCAGCTCAGCCCTGTGGCCCGGCAAATGCTGGGCGGCTTGCCCGAGCGCCCCACTGAGTCGCTGCTGGCATTGGTTCCTTTTGAGCACGAGGTGGGCGGGTTTGCGTTTTACCGCCAGGCGTTTTTGTCGGGCGAGGTGGCGCGCCACCAGCAGCTCTACCAGGCCGATGGCGTCGATGGCTACTATCAGGTGGTGGCCCAGCGCCAGGGGCCGCTGCTGCTGGTCACTTTCACCGACACCAACGAGCAGCCCCGCTCGGCCGTGGAGCAGGCCCTGCGCGACAGCCAGGCCCGCGAGCGGGCCGCCCTGGCCGAAGCTGAAGCCCAGCGCCAATTGCTCTTTCAGACCCTGAACCAGTTGCCGGCGGCCGTGGCCGTGCACGAGGGGCCGGCACACGTGCTCACGTTTTATAATAGCCGTCACGCGGAGCTTGCCGGCCGGCCCCTCGCGCTGGGCCGGCCCGCCGCCGAGTTCTACCCCGAGCTGGTTGGGCAGGCGTTCTTCGCGGTGCCCGACCAGGTTTACGCCACCGGCGAGCCGGTGGAGCTGGTCGAGGCACCGGCGCAGCTTCGGCACCCGGCTACGGGCGAGGTGTCCCAGCACTACTTCACCTTGCGCTACGCCCCCCGGCGCGATGCTGCGGGCCACGTGATAGGCCTGCTGGCCACGGCCACGTCGGTAACGGAGCAGGTGCTGGCCCGCCAGCAGGTGCAGCGCCTCAACGAGGAGCTGACTGCCACCAACGACGCGCTGCGGACCAGTAACCTAGAGTACCAGCGGGCCAACACGGCCCTAGGTGACATGCAGCGGCAGTTGCAGCAGCTCAACCAGGAGCTGGAAGCCCGCGTGCAGCAGCGCACGCAGGAGGCCGTAGCCTTGCAGGCCGAGCTGCTGGCCGCCGCCCAGCGCCAGGTGCACGCGCGGGAAGAGCTTTACCAAGTCTTCGAGCAGGCGCCGGTAGTGGTGGCGCTGCTGCGCGAGCCCGAGCACCTTTTTCACTACTGCAATCCCGCGTTTCAGGCCCTGTTTCCGGAGCGCGCCCTCGTCGGCCGGCGCTACGCCGAGGCCATGCCCGAAATCGTGGCCGCCGGCCTGCTGCCGGAGCTAGACCGGGTGTACGCCACCGGCCAAACGTATGCCGGCACGGCCCTGCCCGTGGTTGTGAGCCCACCCGGCGGGGGCGCGCCGCACCAGCGCTACTACGATTTCAGCTACCAGCCCTACCGCGAAAACGGCCGCATCGTGGGCGTTTCCATCTTCGCCCACGACGTGACCGAGCAGGTGCAGGCCCACCGCCAGGTCGAGCAACTGAATGCAAAGCTCGAAGCCCGGGTGCAGGCGCGCACCCAGCAGCTGCGCGAGGCGCAGGCCGCCACCGAGCGCGAGCGCGCCCAGCTGCAAGCCCTCCTTACGCAGGCGCCGATGGCCATTGCCTTGTTTCAGGGCGAAGACCTGCGCGTGGCAACGGTGAATACCGAGATGGCCGCGCTTTGGGGGTACGCGACCGAGCAGGTCCTAGGCCGGCCGCTGCTGGCGGGCGTGCCCGAGCTGCGAGGCCAGGGCTTCGACGACCTGCTGCGGCAAGTGCTGCACACGCGGGTGCCGATTACCGGCCGGGAGGTGCCCGCCGAGCTGCGGCGTGCCAACCAGGTGCAAACCAGCTACTACAACTTCGTGTACCAGCCGCTCTACGATGCCGATGGCCAGGTAGCGGGCGTCATCGACGTGGCCATGGACGTGACCGAGCAGGTGCTGGCCCGCCAGCAATTGCAGCAGCTGAATGCGGAGCTGGAAACGCGCGTGCAAGAGCGCACCCAGGAGGCGCAGACGGCCCGCGCCCAGACCGAGCTGCAAAAGCAACGCCTAGAGCAGCTTTTTAGGCAGGCCCCGGCCGCCATCTGCATTCTCGATGGGCCGGACTTGGTGTTTGAGCTGGTCAATACCTTGTACCAGGAGCTCTTTTCGGGCCGGCCCCTGCTTGGCTTGCCTATACTGACGGCCCTGCCCGAACTGACCGACCAAGTGGTGTGGCACCGGCTGCAACACGTCTACCGCACCGGCCTTGAGCACCAGGACCTAGGCTTGCACGTGCCGCTAACGCGCACCGCCGGCGGCCCGCTCGAAGACTTTTATTTCAACTGCGTTTTCCAGCCCCGCTACAACGCCGCGGGGCTGGTTGATGGGGTCGTGGTGTTTTGCTTTGAGGTAACCGAGCAAGTGCTGGCCCGCCAGCAGGTGCTGGCCCTCAACGAGCAGCTGACCACGGCCAACGCGGAGCTCACGCGCACCAACGTGGACCTCGACACGTTCGTCTACATCGCTTCGCACGACCTGAAAGCCCCCATTACCAACATCGAGGGGCTGCTCGCGGCCTTGCGCTACGAGCTGCCGGCCGCCGTGCAAGAGGAGGAAATGACCAGCCAGCTTTTGGGCATGATACAAGGGGCCGTGGAGCGCTTCCGCACCACCATCGACCAGCTCACCGACGTCTCGCGCATGCAGCACGCGCAAAACCAACCCGCCGAGCAGGTGCTCCTGGCCGCGGTGGTCGAAGACGTGCGGCTCGACCTAGAGCCGCTGCTCAGCAGCACCCACGCCCAGCTCACGGTGGAGGTTGCCCCGGACCTGACCGTGCACTTCGCTCCCAAAAACCTGCGCTCGGTGGTGGTGAACCTGCTTAGCAATGCCTGCAAGTACCACCGGCCCGGCCTGCCGCCCGTGGTGCGGCTGCGCGCCGTGCGGCAGGCCCAGCAGGTTGTGCTCACCGTGGCCGACAATGGGCTGGGCATGAGCGAAGCCCAGTTGCGGCAGCTCTTTGGTTTGTTTCAGCGCCTGCACACCCACGTCGAGGGCTCGGGCGTGGGCCTCTACATGGTCAAGCGCCTGCTCGAGAATGCGGGCGGCACCATCGCGGTGCAGAGCCAGTTGGAGCAGGGCACCACGTTCACTGTCACCTTCCCCGGCTGAACCTAGAGCGGTTTTCAGGTTAGTGCATAGCCGTCACCAATGCGAAGAGACGCACTAATTTGAAAACCGCTCTAGAAACTACTTGCTGGTATAGGGATGGTAGCTGGCGTGCAACGGAGTCGGGCCGGCTTTGCCGCTGGTCGGGTATCTTCGGCTTCGGCCCCAGCCAACGGGTTTAGCTAGTGTACAGCACCCGGCTGCGGCTGCGTGTAGTCAGCACCAGCGTAAGCCCTGCCTGCGTACCGGCGAAAATAACTGCTGGTAAGCAGCGGCTGGCTAGCAAAGAGGGGCAGCAGCGCCTGCGCACGATGCGGCCAAAAGGCGGCTTTGGCCGGCCGGCCGGTACTGCCCAGCGTAACGCTGACAAGCCCGCAAGCAAATGATTAGTAGCCGATTGACTGAATTTCGCCTTCGCCTTGCTACGCCACCACTGGTAGCAGCGGCTCCAGCACGGCCCACACGTTGGCCGCCAGCAGGTGCTGGCCGGCAGCGTTGGGGTGCACGCGGTCGGGCAGGTTTAGCTCGGGGCGGCCTAGCACGCCGGCCAGCAGCGAGGGCACGAAAGCCACGTTTTCAGCCTCGGCCAACTGCCGAAACAGCCCGCCAAACTCTTGCGCGTAGCGCGTGAGGCCGGGCACGCCCAGCGGCCCCAGGTCGAAGGGTACTTGCAAGCCCGCCAGCACCAGCCGCGCCGCTGGAAACTGCCGCCGCACCTCGGCCAGAATATGGCGTAGGTTAGCCACCGTTTCGCGCACCGCAATGCCGCGCAGGCCGTCGTTGGCCCCCAGGGCCAGCACAAAAATATCGGGCGCGTGCCGGGCTAACACGCCGGGTAGGCGCTGCCGGCCGCCCGCGCTGGTTTCGCCGCTCACGCCGTAGTTGAGGGCGCGGTAGGCGAGGCTGGCCGCATCGAGCTTTTCCTGAATGCGGGCCGGAAAACTAGCTGCCGCCGGCAGGCCGTAGCCGGCCGTGAGGCTATCGCCGAAGAAAATTATATTTTTCATAGCTATAAAAACTGCCCCGCCGCCCGGCCCCAGCGGGCGGGCGGCGGGGCACCGTTACCGAAACAACGTGTTAGGGCATTGCCTAGCTACATCCGGGCAAAGTGCTCGGCTGCCAGGCGCGCGCCCTGGTCGGTGCACAGGCCCCGGATATAATACAAAAAAATGCTGCGAAAAATTTCAGCGACCTGAAAGCTGCCGGTTGGAAAAATACCCGGCGTGATGACGACATTAACCTGCTGAATCAGAATGATAGTAACCAGCCGGATATTGATATCGCTCCGAAAAAGTCCCTGCAACACCCCTTCGTTGAGCAGCTGGTGCAGTTGCGGCGTAGAGTAAGTGGCGAGGTGGTCTTGCACCAGCTGCCAGGCAGCAGGAAAATGGGCCAGGTCGGCAAAGTAAGAGCTGTGGGTAACGACCAGGTCTTCAATGCTATAATTGATGAGTGCGTAGAGCCGCTCGACTGCCGACGGAAACTGCGCATACAAGCGCGCGTGGTCCTGCTTCTGGCGCTCAAGGTCGGCGCGCAGGCTGTGTAGCACCAGGGCCGCCCGGTCGGGGTACTGCGCCGCCAGCGCGGCCGGTACGGTGCCCAGGGCTGCGGCCAGCTCCGCATCGGTGGGCGCGCTAAGGCCTTTGCGCCGAAACACGGCCATGCACGCGGCGGGGGCCGTAGCCGCGAAAGAAGGAAGAAGGGGCATGAGAAAGGCGGGCGCGGCAAAGGTCAATGCCGTCCGAACGACGCAGCTGGCCGCAAGGTTGCGCCGGGCCGGCTACCGGCCCGCCAGCAGGCCCAGCCCAAAAAAGAACAGCAGCTGCACTAGATACACCAGCGGCACCAGCGGGTTGCGCTTGGGAAAGCCAGCGCGCAAAAACAGAAATTGCAGCACCACCGACAGCAAAAACCAATCGCGGAAATTGCGCAGCGGAATGACGTGGCCCGTCCAGTGCCAAAAATCGTACTGGCTGGCCACGGGCTCGAGGCACAGGTCGAAGCCCACCATGAGGGCCGCGCCCACCAGCACCCGCAGCAGCCCGGGCAGCGGCAGGTACGAAGCCAAAATGCCCGCGCAGTAGGTGATAGTCACCCAATTGAGCCCGATAAGCCACGGTACTTCCTCGTACTTCAGCCCCAGCGTGGCGCCATAAGCGTAGCTGCCAAACAGCGCGCCCGTGTGCACCCCGATAAACTCGGCAAGGAAGCCCAGCATAAAGGCCTGCACCACAAACAGCCAAAAGGCCCAGGTGCGCCCTTCCTGAAACAGCCCCAGCAAGCCCGCCGTGAGCAGCAGCGTCAGCGGCGTATACTTGAGGTAAAAAGTCTTATCCTGGGCAAACGCCAGCCCCACGAACCCCGTGAGGTGAAACAGCAAAACCAGCCCTTGCGCCACCCGCAGCCGCGAAGTAAACGCGGCCGAGGACGCAGGTGAATTCGAAAACTCCATAGGTAGGAGCTAAGCGTTAAGAGATGAGAGTTAAGAATTCGCTATTCGGCTAGCTCTTAACTCTCATCTCTTAACGCTTAACTAATTAAGTCGGCCACTATTTTGGCCGAGAGTAAACACAGCGGAATGCCGCCGCCCGGATGCACCGAGCCGCCGCAAAAGTACAGTCCGTGAAGTCGGCCCGAAAAGTTGGGGTGCCGCAAAAAAGCCGCCAGCGCATTATTGCTGGAGCTGCCGTAGAGCGCGCCCCCAAACGACGACGTGTCGGCCGCGATGCCGGGCGGCGTCCAGGTTTTTTCGACTTTGATAAACGGCTCTAAATCAATGCCCAGCGCATGACTGAGCTTAGCCAGCACCACGCGGCGGGTTTTGGCCGTGAGGGCGGCCCAGTCCTGGCCCTCGTCGTGGGGCACGTTCACCATCACAAACCAGTTTTCGTGGCTAGCTGGGGCGTCGGTAGGCGTTTTTTTGGAGGTGATGTTGACGTACACCGTCACGTCGTCGGCCACGGTTTTCTCCTGGAAAATGGCGTCGAACTCGCGTTTGTAGTCGGCCGAGAAGAAAATGTTGTGCAAGTCTAGCTCGGCAAATTCGCGCCCGATGCCCCAGTAAAAAATGAGCGCCGACGACGAGCGCGGCTGTCCCAGCGTGCGCTCGGGCGCGGGCTGCTGCGGCAGCAGCTTGCGGTAGGTGGGCACCACGTCCATGTTGCTCACCACCAGCCCGAAATCGTAGATGTCCTGGTCGGTACGCACGCCCGTGACGAGGTCGCCAGCTGTCAAAATCTCGCGCACCGGCTCGTTGAAGCGGAATTTCACGCCAAATTCCTTGGCTAGCCGGTGCAGGCTTTGGGCGATGGCATAAATGCCACCCTCCGGATAAAACGCCCCGATGCCGTGCTCGAGGTGCGGAATGAGCGAGAGCGTAGCCGGCGCCTGGTAGGGGTCGGAGCCGTTGTACGTAGCGTAGCGGTCAAATAATTGCACCAGCCGCGGGTCGCCCGCAAACGCCTTTTCGTGGCGCGCGTGCATCGTGCCCGTGAGGCCCAGCGAGGGCAGCGCGGCCACCGCTTTCAGCGTTTCGGGGCTGAAATAGGTGCTGGCTTTGTGCAGCGACTTGTGCAGAAAGGTGCCCGCCGTAGCGTCGTAAGCCTTGCCGCTCCGGCCCAGAAACTGCGCAACCGCCGCCGCCGGGGTGCTGAGCTTCTGCTCGACCTCAGCGGCAAATTTGGCGGCGTCGGCCCAGGCGGTGAGGCGCGTGCCATCGGCAAAAAAGTAGTTCGTAATCGGGTCGAGGCGCTCGTAGCGGAAATATTCGCTCGGCTCGCGGTGCGCCAGCCGAAAAATATCATCCACCAGCTGCGGCAGCGTAAACAGCGACGGCCCCGCGTCGAAGCGGTAGCCGCCCGGCAGCTCAAACTGGTGCATCTTGCCCCCAAACGAGCCGCTGGCCTCAAACACCGTGACCGGGTGCCCCGCCACTGCCAAGCGAGCGGCGGCGGCCAGCCCCGCCACGCCCGCGCCGATGACGGCCACGGGTTGCTTTACCAAACTACCGCTTTTCTTATACATTTGTATTGAACCACTGAAAGCCCGAATGGACCGTAGGTGGTGTTTTTATTTGTGCGGATAGTAAACTATCCCAAAAGGACTAGCGGAATTGGTTTTGATGTTGGAAATAGACCTTGCACCATCTATCAGCGCAAGAACATCTTCTGTCGTTAAAAATCCACTTTATAATACCTGAAGCACTTATTAATTGATTCAATTACAAGGGAAGTGCTCGCCCAACAAGAAAAAATCTTTCCAATATCGTCTGTCGGACATGGCTCTCGCCAGCCCATCCAGGTAAATCGTAACCCTAAGCCTTCTCGGTGAGCCATTACCAGCCAAGCGTCTTGTGTTTCATCAAGACCTAAACGGTGCTTCGCCCAAACATTTTCCAACTCTTCCGGCCATTCTACTTCGACCTCGGAATCTCGCTGCATGATGGTGAAAATAGCCGCCACCATATCGTCAGTAACTGTCGGCTTGAAAGAAAGTATTTGAGGAAGTCGGAATTGTTTAAAATTACCTAGAGCAGCTAGCCATATGGGAAGGTAGCAGGGCTCTTGCGGGTCGCCGATTAACTTATCTCCTAACAGCCAATGGCAATAATTGTCAAGTTCTCTTGGCAGAGCTAGTGTATTCTTCGCGCAACGAATGGCAAAGCTTCGGGTCTCGCCAAAAATCACAGCATGTTCCATGCTACTCCACCGCCAGCACCAAGCCCTTCAAATAAGCGCCCTCGGGGTGAAATAAGCTTACCGGGTGGTCGGCGGGCTGGGTGAGGCGGTGCAGGATGCGCGCCGGCCGCCCGGCCTCGATGGCGGCGGCCAGCACCGCGCCTTCAAACAGCTCGGGGCTAACGACTTGCGAGCACGAGAAGGTGAAGAGCAACCCGCCCGGCGCGAGGTGCGCAATGCCCGAGGCATTGAGGCGCTTGTAGCCCATAAGGGCGGCGTGGCGGGCGCCCATGTGCTTGGCAAAAGCGGGCGGGTCGAGCACCAGCAGGTCGTACTCGGCCGAGTGGTTTTTGAGGAAGCTAAGCACATCCTCGGGGTAGGCGGCATGGCGCTCGGCGTGGCTCGACAGCTCGGCGTTGCGCTCGGTGAGGGCGATGGCCTTCTTGCTGCTATCGACGGAGTGCACCAGCTCGGCGCCCGCTTCGAGGGCGTAGACCGAAAAACCGCCCGTGTAGCAGAAAGTATTGAGCACGCGGCGGCCGGGCGAATAGCGAGCCAGCAGGGCGCGGTTGTCGCGCTGGTCGATGAAGGAGCCGGTTTTCTGGCCCGTCTCCCAATCCACGGCAAACTGATGGCCGTTTTCGTGCACAAGGTGCTCGGCGCCGGTGCTTTCGCCGAAAAGGTAGCCATTTTTGGCATCGCCCACGGCGTTGCCGGGCACAGTTTCCGAGCTTTTATCGTAGATGGCGCGCAGCTTGTCGCCGAATATAACTTGCAGGGCACTAGCTATTTCGGGGCGAGCGCGGTACATACCCACGCTGTGCGCCTGCACCACGGCCACGTCGCCATACACGTCGATGATGAGGCCGGGCAGGCCGTCGCCCTCGGCGTGCACGAGGCGGAAAACGTTGGTATCGGCCATGCCCGTGAGGGCCAGGCGCTGACGCAGGGCGTAGGCGTTGGCCAGCTTCTTCACCCAAAAATCGGGGGTAGGCAGCTCGGCCGCCGGCCCAAAATCAAGCATCCGCACCGCGATGGAGCCGCCGCCCGAGTAGTGGCCCACGCCCAGCAACTCGCCCGCTTGGGTCTCGACGCGCACGGCCTCGCCCTCCGTCGGCTCGCCCTGCACGCGGGCAATGGCGCCCGAAAATACCCAGGGGTGGCGGCGGCGTAGGGAGTGGTCTTTTCCGTTTTTGAGGACGATAGTAGTCATTTTTGAGTTGTTAGCTAGTGGCTATTAGCTGTTAGCGCTTCTTAATCAATCGCCTGCAAACTCAAAAAGAAGCTAACAGCCAATAGCTATTGGCTAACAGCTAAGCAAATTTACGCCGGTACACCGGCCCGCGCAGTTTAAACTGTGCCCACATGGCGGGCCGAATCAGCCAGTCGAGCCAGCGGCGGCCGGTGCTGTACGTAATGTCCTCCACGATGACGCTGCCACCGCCCGGCGCGGGCTGGAGCAGGTGGCGATGCCGCCACTGCCGCAGCGGCGCGGGCAGCGTTTGGCCCTCATCCACAAAGTAGTGCGTGCCGTCGGGCAGCACGCCGTTAGCGGTGATGAGCGAGGTCCAGCGCCAGCGCTTGGGGCCGACTTGCAGCTCGATAATTACCGTGTCGCCGGTCTGGTTGCCGTCGTAGCGGATAAGGTGAAACTTTGGGAACGGCGGGGCCAGGGCCACGAAAAGCTCGCGGGTGAAGCCCGCCATAACGGCGGCCGGCGGCTGGGCCACTGGGAAACGAAGAACGAAGTGCATACCCGCTATACGGCCGGGCTAGCGGGCCGGTGCAGACGCGGCGTCGAGCGAGCCGATTTTGGGCTGAATCTGAATGATAAAGCGCTTATTAAGTTCTTCTTGCGCGTCGCGGTAGCGGTTTACGCCGCCGAAGCCGCTGCCCGCTGGCACTACCTCGTAGCGCGGCGCGGGAAACACGATGCCCGCCTCGCGCCACAGCTGGTACACGGCCAGCGCCCGCAGGTAGCTGAGCTGGCGCGTGGCCGGCCCGTCGTAGTTCTGGGGCGAATTGTACGAATAGGTGCCATCGGCCTGGCGGGTGGCGTAGCGGGCGGTGCGCCCCTCGATAACTACCAGGTATTGAATATTATCGCGCTCGTTGAGCGAACTCAGCTGATTAAGCAAAAACCGGCCGGCCTGAATGAGTTTTGGCTTGTAAGCTTCTTTCAACACCGGGCTGCTCGGGTCAAAAATGACGTCAAAGCTCAGTTCGTAACGCTTGAAATCCTTGTTGTAAATGAAGTATTTTGGGTTTTCCAGCCGCTTCAATGCCTGCTTTATCTCGTCGATTTTCTTCTTCTCCTTGAGCTGCACCTTCAGCTGGGCATTGGCCGTGATGAGGCCCTGCTGCTTGTCCTGAAACAGCTTGTAGCTCAGCACAAACAGCACCAGCATAGTCAGGAATAGGGCCGTCATCAAATCGACGTAGCTGGGCCAGAAGAAGTCTTTGCTTTGCTTCATGAGGGGAAATGTAAAACGGAGTGGTACTCCGTTTCGCGGCCGGCGCGGCTGCACAACGAGAAACGGAGTGCCACTCCTTTTTGCAAGCTAGCCGACCATGCGTTGGAGCCAGTTGCGGCTGGTGAGCTTTTCGAGCACGGCGTTGGTGCGCTCGGTCTGGCGCAGTAATTCCTCCTGAATGCGGCGGTTTTGCTCCAGCGGCTGCTGTAAGGCTTGCAGCGCCTCGGCGCTGCGGCGGGCCTGCGCCTCTTGTAAAGTGTTGAGGGCCTGCTGTTGCGCGGGTAGCTGCTGAAACGGGTTCAGGTACTCGACTATCTTCTGGTACACGTTGTCCTTGTTAAGCTGCCGGAAGTAGGCATCCCATTGCACGTGGGCCGATTGAGCCTGGGCCACAAATTCTTCGCGGCGCTTTTCGAGCACCTCGTTCATCTGGTGGGCGTCTTCGCTCAGGGCCTGGGTCACGCCCTGGCTAATCTGCGAAAGCAACGCTTGATGCTGCCCAAAAAACTGCGCCTGCTCGCGGATGCGGGCGTCGTGCTGCTCCAGGTAGCCGGGCACCTGTTTCAGGGCCGTTTCCAGGCTGCTGAGGCGGTCGAGCAGCGAGGTAATGGTTTGGGCCGTGTCAGCGCCTTTGCTCACGGCCACGTTCAGGCTCTGCTGGTACCCTAGGAATTTCTCGAACGAGGCCGCGCTCTCATCCACCCGGTCAAATACCTTGATGGTGGCGTTGGCCAGCTCGGTGTAGCCTATCTGCTGCAGCTTTTCGAGGAAGTTTTTCTGGATGCTGATATTCTCGGTAATGCGACTGATGAGCGGCGTAAACTCCGCGATTTTTGAGAAAAAATCGGCCTGAATCTTTGAGAAAAAGTCTTGGTTGAACGTGTCCAGCACCGATTTTAGGTTGCTCATGCTGGCCTGCATGTCCGAGTTGAGGCGGGGCAGCAGGGCTTTTTGCAGAAAATTGTAGTAGCCGTTTTTGTAGCGGTCGCGCTGGGCGCGGGCCGATTTCAGCAGCTGGTTGCCCCCTAGGGTCAGCAGCAGGCCGATAAAGCTGCCGCTCATGGCGATGAGAATGCCGCCCAAAA
>JAKONR010000317.1 GCA_022701825.1 Hymenobacteraceae bacterium
TGCTCTACGATGCCAAGCTGGCCCAGGAGTTTGCCGCCAAAATGCTCGATGAGGGCATCTACGTGGTGGGCTTCTACTACCCCGTGGTGCCGCAGGGCAAGGCCCGCATCCGGGTGCAGCTCAGCGCCGCCCACACCCGCGCGCACCTCGACAAAGCCATTGCCGCCTTTAAAAAAGTAGGCCGCGAGCTGGGCACGCTCAAGGACGAAGCGGCGGAAGCCGCCGCGCCCAGCGGCCCGCAGGTGGTCGAGAACACGCCGTAATTAATCAAGAGTTAAGAGTTAAGAGTTAAGAGTTAAGAGTTAAGAGTTAAGAGTTAAGAGTTAAGCTGTTTTTTGCCAGCTATTACGCCACAATATCCTGCCCTAAACAAGCAGAATGCCGTAGCAACTCTTAACTCTTAACTCTTAACTCCACGACTACGCGGCTCGGAAGCCCGTGGCCTGGCGCACGCTGCGCTCGTTGCCGCTGGCGGGGTCGGCGTAGGTGTGGTCGCTCACCTCTACCGACAAGTGCTTGCCAATGAGCTGCTTGGTATCGAGGTCCTTGCCTTCTTCGGGCTTGATGCCCACGGCCGAATAGAGCGATAGAATGATGGGGTGGCCGGCTGGCGAGTTGTAGAAGCGCTGGGTCACGAAGCCGTCCTCGTTTTCCATGTGGGCCGCAAAAAACGGCACCTGCTGGTGCTCGCTCACGCCTTCTTCGATGCTGGTGATGGTGACGAGGTGGCGGCCATCGGGCAGGAAACCCTTATCCTGGCCTTTGTCAACGGAAATTTTCATGGTAGTGTGTTCTGAGAAAAAATAACTAATCTTGTTGGTGCTAACGAGATTGGCCGCTCAGGGTTTCTGCGGCGTGCGAAGAGCAAGCTGGCCAAGCAGAAGAACGGCCGGCTGCCCGGTGGCAAAAAGGCTTGTTTGATACGCCCTAGTGCGCCAAGGCGAACAGCGCACCCGGCTTGTGCGTACAGTTGCTGAGGCCTATAGATGAGTGGGCTACGCTAGCGCCATGCCCCGTATTTTTTTGGTAGATGACCGGCCGCTGTTGCTCGCGAGCCGCTACGAACTGCTCGCGCACGAGCCCAGCCTGACGATAGTCGGCACGGCGCACCCAGGCCCGGCGCTGCTTGGGCAGCTGCTTGCCGCTTCGGCCGAAGTGGTGGTGCTGACCCTGAGCGGGGCGGGGGCCGATGGGCTAGCGAGCATTCGGGAGCTACGGGCCGGGGCGCCGCACCTCAAGGTGCTGATTGCGGCCACGATTGGGCACGAGCGCTACGTAAGCCAGGCATTTGAGGCCGGGGCCCATGGCTACCTCCTGCAAGATGGCGTGAAAGAAGAGTGGCTGGTTGCCATTAAGGCAGTGGCGGCCGGGCGGTTGTTTTTGTGCAGCGCGCTGGGGCTGGCAATGCTTCACAAGGTGGTGGCGAAGCAAAATAGCTGCGCCCTGCCCGCCAACCTGGTAGTTAATCAGCTAACCCGCCGCGAGAGTGAGGTGCTGCACTTGCTGGCCCAGGGACTGACTACCAGTGAAATGGCGGAAAAGCTGCTGACCAGCAAGCGCACCATTGAAACCCACCGCCAGAACATCATGGAAAAGACTCAAACTAGCAATACGGCCTCCCTCATTCGGCAAGCCATTTTGCTGGGGCTGCTCGGCGGGGAGGGCGCACCGCTGGCGGAGGAGTGAGGAGGTATAGAAGAGTGCTAGTGAAATAATTTACTGCTCAAATAGCCGTTACCCAGTGGGTGCGGGCCACTCGCTGGCCGCCACAGGAGGGTTGACTAATAACTAAACTGGTGCCGGGCGGCAAAAGGCCGCGCCGGGCCACGATAAATATTTGCGCGCGGCACTGATAAGTAGGCAAATAGGTATTGTTACGTATAAGATGTTGCACGAAGCGCTGGTACATTTGTATCGATTTTATACCTCGCAGCTACCTAGGGGCTATGGCTGATTCTTTCCTTCTGCTGGTGTTTCCGATGCGCTCGCTCACCATTCATTTGGGTGGGCACCGCGACTGCATGGGCCTGAGTTTGCGGGGGGGCTGCACCACTGCGGCCGATGCCACCCACCTGGAGCAAGCCGTGGAGCAGTTGCTGGCCAAGTGCGTGCCGCAGGCCTGGATAGACTGCCAGGGTCTGCACTCGCTGAATGCCGTGGGCCAGCGTGCGCTGTTGCAGGCCGATAGCAGTGCCAAGGCCAGCAGTACCCTGCTGTATTGGTGCGGCCTGCCCGCCCACCTGATAAAGCAACTCACCGACTGCGGGCTGGCCTCGGTGTTGCAGCTGTGCTCGTCGGCCGAGTACCAGGGGCCGCAGTTTTTGCTGGCCCGGCAGCAGGCCTAGCGGCCGCCGCCGGGCCTACCTTCGCGGGCTGAACCGACTATTTCGCTTATGTCGCGCCTTGTTCGCACGCCCGAAACGCAGCACCGCATCCATTTTCAGGACTGCGATATGCTGGGCCACCTCAATAATGCCCGCTACCTCGACTACTTCCTCAACGCCCGCGAAGACCAGGTGGCCGAGCACTACGCCCTCAACATGGGCGAGCTGGCGCGGGCGCAGCAAGCGGCCTGGGTTATTACCAAGCACCACCTCAGCTACCTCAAGCCCGCCCGGCAGGGTGTGCTGGTGCGCATTCGCACCCAGCTCATTCATTTCGACAACCAGAACCTGGTGGTAGAGATGCAGATGCGCTCGGACGATGGCTACCGCCTACTGGCGCTGCTGTGGTCGGAGATGGCCTTTGTGAAGCTGCCCGCCGGCACCCGCCTCGACCACGCCGACGACCTCATGGACCAACTCGAAGCGCTCGACGTGCCCGGCATCGACTACGACCCCGATGGCTTTGACGAGCGTGTGAAAGCCGTGCGCCAGGAGCTGAAGAAGCTACGCCGCGAGTAAAGAGGGAGTGGATGAACAGAGGTAAGTCACTCGTTCCTCCACCCACTTATCCTATTAGCCAGGTCATCACAGCATCAAACACCAGCAAAAAGCTGCCTTGCAGCCATACTGAGCGCCCGTAGCCCAGCAGCCGGGCGGCCCCAAAAGGCTGCAAGCCGGGCTGGCCGGCGCGGGCCACTAGCCACCAGCCCACTAGCAGGTAGCCTACGTCGAGCACGGTATTAACCTGAAAAATGAGCACGAGCACTTGTTGGTCGTGCAGCGCTGCGGCCGCGCTAAAGCCGGCGGGCGGTGCACCCGGGTGGGTGCGCAAAATACCAACGGCTGCCAGCACGGCATTGACAAAGCCCCAGCAGCAATTCATGAAGTGGAAATGGTGCGCCACCTCGCGGCGGTCGGTGCGGGGCAGCCAGTAGCCACTGCCCACCAAGTTGAGCAGCGCCCAGGCCCCGAGCAGGCCCAAAGCCCGGCCCAGCAGTTGCTCGCGGGTGCGGTAGGTGGCCAGCCACTCCGGCACGGCCAGCAAGATGGAATGCAGCATACCCGCAAAGTACGGCCCCGCGCTGCCTATCGCGCCAGGGTTGCCCCCGGCTCAAATGCGGCGAGGTAGTGCCAAAAACCCGCCGCGGTGCGTACTTTTGCGCCTGCTGCTGCGGTGGCGCCCCCACCGGGGAGTTAGCTCAGCTGGTTAGAGCGCTACCTTGACATGGTAGAGGTCATCGGTTCGATTCCGATACTGCCCACTTGAAAGGCTCTTTCCGTCGCGGAAAGGGCCTTTTTCTTTAGCGTAGAGTACCTGTGCGCTTCGTTGGGTATAGTCGTGAGCGGGGCCGTGTACCTTCTGCGGGCTAAGCAGCTCGGGGCCGACCCCGAGCTGACGCGCGGCGAGAGCTGGTAAGGCCAACCTCGAAAACCCAGCCAGCGGCAACTCCCCGCGGCTCTCCGCCTGCATCATTAAAGCCCGGCTTTTAGGCTCAGCAGTGCCTGAGCGCAAGGCCCTGAGAACGCTTTGCGCCAGCAGGCGCTTGCGCGAGCGTAGCACGGGCGCGGCGGGCCGACCCCCTATGCTACGTAAAAACCGCAAGGCGGATTTGAGGTATTTAACTCATATACAAGTATAACTACAGGCAATAATTCTGCGTAAAAGACGCATCGCAACCCTGTCGCGCATGGTTGGTTGGGTTACTCCTGGTCCTTCGCCTCGGCCGCCACTGCCGGGGCTCACACGAGCCTGTAGCTCCTCGGTAGGGCGTAGCCGCCTGGCGACCCGCTTCGCTGTTAATGACGCTCCTCGAAAATTTCTCCGACTTTACCCTTTGGCATGACCCCGCGTGCGCGTGCCTCTACGCCAGCTGGCAGGGCGTGCACGCCCCCTCCCGCACCCAGGCGCAGTACACCCTCATCCGGGAGCACGTGCGGGATACGGTCAGCCATAAGCTGCTCAATGATGGCCTGCTGGACGAGGACGGCTGGGCACAAGCAGCTGGCTGGGTGGCCAACCAAGGCTTTCAAAGCTTGGCCGAAGCGGGGGTACAGGCCGTGGCCTGGGTGCTGCCCCGCCACCCGGCGGCCTTCTACGATACGGCTCGGGTGCTGGCGCAATTGCGCCAGCCTCTGGTAGATACCTTCACCGATGCCCAGGCCGCCTACGACTGGCTGCACCACTGGCCTCAGCGGGCGGCTACGTTTGCGCAGTCGAAAGGCCAGCTCTCGGCCGCTGCTTTTTTGCTGCTGCCGCCGGCCGAGCAGGTGGCCCTGGCTACCGCGCAGGGCCGGGCCATGGCTCCGCGCTCGGAGGCAGAGTGTTATATCAAGCCCTACGAACTGGCTAGCGGCCTGCGCGTGGAGGTCTTGTATCACGTGCATTCGGGCGTGTTTTATCAGGTGCGTGTTCAATACCCGCCGCAAGCTCCCGCGCTGCTCAAGGCTTGGCAAGAGTAGCCACCACAAAACCGCCGTTTAGCCGCTAGCAAGCTTTGGGCTTCTGCCGCCGGTGGCCCGGCCCCGCCAAGGATGGGGCCGGTACGTGGTCAGGTGCAGGCGGCACGACTACCGTGCAAAGCCCACTTGTACAGAATTTTCTTGCTGCATCGGCCTGCCCAAATCCGCTAGGGTCGGCACGTGCGCTTAGCAACGAGGGCCTGGCTGCTAAGCTACTCGCCCGCGCCAACCAGCTCGCCGCTGGCCAAATGCCGCCGCAGCAACTGGCGCAGCACAGGCTGGGTCAGGGGCTTGGTGACGTAGGCACTGGCCAGCGCCTGTGCCCGCTGCTGGTCGGCGGCCGTGGCCGACGAGGAAACCACCACCGTGGTCATCAGCTCGCGGTGGCTGGGGGGCAGCGCCTGCAGGTGGCGCAAAAACTCCAGCCCATTCATCACGGGCATGTTGATGTCAACTAATACCAGCACCGGCCGGGGGGGCTGCGCCCCGCCGCACAGCTCCTGCAGCAGCGCCAAGGCTTGCTGCCCGTTGCCAGCCTCCAGCACCGGCCCCGGCACCTGCGCTTGCTGCAAAAGCCGGCAGGTCAAAAAGCGGGCAATCTCATCATCATCCACTACTAGCGTCAGCGAGGAAACACTCATTATTACGTATGTAAGTATATATAAAGCACCCGGCCAATACGCATTTTAAGCGGCCTCGATTACCTTGCGCCAAATTTTGTGTCAAATAGTATTGGTAAAGTGCTATTTATGAACGCCTAGTGAAGATATGAAATATGTTTTCCGGCTGTCGTGGCTGCGCGCGTGCCTAAGGCTGCCCGCACTCGGCACGCAGGCCACCCCACCCCGCCACTGGCTGGCCAGCCCGGAAGAAACCAACCGGGGCGGCTTTTGGACCCTGATACTGAGACGCTACGCCGGCTAGCGGGTGAGCGCTGCGGAATATTTATCATTTACTATCGATAGTATTGTGATGAATAGCTTGAAAAATAGCTAACTTTGCCGCCGTAAGGCTCAGCTATTACCCGTAGCCTGCTAATTCACTATTGTAGATAAAGACTGGTCTTGTAGCATTGCACTTGAAATTAGGAGGATGGAAACTGCGTTGAAATTTCAGCTTCAGGAAATGGGTATCAACACTGTCAATGTCGATACCCACACCGGCCCGGCTTTTTCGCTGCGCAACCGCGTGGCTAGGGTAGTTTGGCAGGTAGTGGCACTGCTCGTTTTCCGGTTCTCTCCCAAGCCTTTCCATGCGTGGCGCGCCTTGGTGCTGCGGTGCTTTGGGGCGAAGGTCGGGCGCGGGGTGCACGTGTATCCGGGGGTGAAAATATGGGCACCCTGGAACCTTGAGCTAGCCGATGAGTGCGGCATTGCGAACGGGGCCATTTTGTATTGTCAGGATAAAATCACCATCGGGCACCGGGCAGTTATTTCGCAGGGTGCCCACTTGGTAGCGGGCACGCACGACTACTCTAAGCCGGGTTTTCCGCTCATCACCAAGCCCATTCATATTGGCGCCCACGTCTGGGTTGCCGCCGAGGCTTTCGTGCACCCAGGCGTCACCATCGGCGACGGTAGCGTGGTCGGCGCACGCTCCGTCGTCACGCAAGACATGCCCCAGTGGATGGTGTGCGCCGGCCATCCCTGCGTCGCCCTCAAGCCCCGGCGGCTGTCAAATTAGCTTATACTGCCTTCATTAACAAGATTATAAGCTTAAAACAAGTGTGCTAGGCACGTAAGCCAACTGGTGCCCAGCGAACTAATGTGCAGCCAGCCAGTGGCAGCAAAGAAGGGGGTATTTCTGCTAGCAGAAATACCCCCTTCTTTGTGTTATCAAGCAAGCGATAAGCGGCGACTTACTCCGCCTTCGCCTTCATTTTGCTGTGGTCGTGGCCTTTCGACATGGAGTCTTTTTGCTTCATGCGCTTGCCGCTTTTGTTGCCATCGGGCGAGCCGGTGGTAAATACTTCACCCGCCGAAACGGCCCCTTTGGGGTTGGCGGCGGGGGCTGGCATACCGCTGGGCGAGGCGCTGGGCGCGGCCGAGCCCGTGCCGCGCGGGGCAGTTTGGGCGGGGGTGGTTTGGGCCGAGGCGGCGGTAGTGGCGCATACGGCGGCGGCCAGCAGGAATTGGGTGAATTTCATGGCAAAGGAAAAAAGAGGTGCGGAAGTAGTTTACCCCAAAACCAGGCGCAGGGTTGTGCAAATGCCCGATAGGTGGCCTGGGACCGCGCTGGCAGTAACTTGCCGCGCCTTGGTGGGTTGGCAGTGGGGCGGGCTGCCCACAACCCCCTCGGGCGCCAGCCGTTTGTTTTAAGACCTCTATTCCCTTTGCCCATGAACCCCTTAGTAGACATCCGCCGCCTCGACCAGAGCCTGTGGCTCGACTTCATCAGCCGGAAGGTTTTGCAAAATGGTGAGCTCAAGCGCCGCATCGACGAAGATGCCCTGCGCGGCGTCACCTCCAACCCCGCCATTTTTGAGAAAGCCATCGGCGGCTCGGCCGACTACGACGACACCATCAAGGAGCAGGCCCGCCAGGGCAAATCGGCCGAAGACATCTACATCGGCCTGGCCGTGGCCGACGTGCAGGCCGCCTGCGACCTGTTTAAAGAGCTCTACGACAGCCACGACAACAGCTCGGACGGTTACGTGAGCCTCGAAGTATCGCCCAAGCTTGCCCACGATACCGAGGGCACCATCGCCGAAGCCCGCCAGCTCTGGAAAGACGTGGCCCGGCCCAACGTGATGATTAAGATACCCGCCACGCTGGAAGGGCTGCCCGCCATCCGCACGGCGATTTCGGAAGGTATCAACGTGAACGTAACGCTCATTTTTGGGCTCGACCGCTACAAGGCCGTGGCCGAGGCATTCATCGGCGGCCTCGAAGACCGCCTGAAAGCCGGCCAGTCGCTCGAGCGCATCGACTCGGTGGCCAGCTTCTTCCTGAGCCGCATCGACGTGCTTATCGACCCGCAGCTGGAAAAGCTCGCCGCCGAAGGGGGCGAAAAAGGCCAACTGGCCGAGTCGCTGGTGGGCGAGGTGGCCATTGCCAGCGCCAAGCAAGCGTACCAGCTTTACAAAGAGATTTTTAGTGGCCCGCGCTGGCAGGCCCTGGCCGACAAAGGCGCCAACACGCAGCGCCTGCTGTGGGCCAGCACCGGCAACAAAAACCCGAAGTACGACGACCTGAAATACGTGGAAGGCCTCATCGGCCCGAAAACCGTGGACACGGTGCCCGTCGAAACGATGGATATCTTCAAGGAGCGTGGCAAATCGGCCGATACGCTGGAGCAGGATGTGGACAAGGCGCAGCAAGTGCTGGCCGACCTGCCCAAAGTAGGCATCGACCTCAACGCCGCTACCCAGCAGCTCGAAGACGAGGGCGTGCAGAAGTTCATCGAGCCCTTCGGCAAGCTCATCGACTCGGTGGAGAAGAAGCGCCAGCAAGCCGTAGAAGGCGCCGAGCAGCTGAAATAAGCTGCTGCACCGACGGCCCGAAAACGCCTGTCGTGCTGAGCTGGCGAAGTTTCCTATTACGTTGAAACTAACTATTCTAGCGTGATAAGACACTTCGCCAGCTCAGCACGACAGGCGTTTTTTTATTCCTTATTTCCCAGCCGAATTACCGCCTCCAGCACCTCGCGCGAGTTGCTGAGGCGGGGCACCTTGCGCTGGCCGCCGAGCGGGCCGCGGCTGCGCAGCCACGCCTCGAAGGTGCCGGCGGGCACGAAGTGCACGCGCGGTGCGGCCAGGGCCAGGTCGCGGTGGCGCTTGGCGTCGTAGTCCGAGTTGAGCTGGCGCAGGGTTTGGTCGAGCACCTGGGCAAAAAAGGCGGCTTCGGCGGGCGGCGGGCCGGCCAGCTCCACGGCCCACTCGTGGCCGCCGCGCGAGGCCGCCTCGGCCCCGAAGTAGACGGGCGCGGCCGTGAAATCGCGCACCAGCACGCCGGTAGCCGTGGCGGCGGCGGCCACGGCGGCTTCGGCGTTTTCAATGACTACCTCCTCGCCAAAAGCGTTGAGAAAGTGCTTGGTACGGCCCGTGATGCGCACCCGGTAGGGCCGCACCGAGGTAAAGCGCACGGTGTCGCCCACCAGGTAGCGCCACAGCCCCGCACTGGTGCTGATGACCAGTGCGTAGCTCGGGCCGACCTCCACCGCCGCCAGCGGTACGGGGCGCGGGTCGGGGCTATCGAACTCGGCGGCGGGCAAAAACTCGTAGTAAATGCCGTGGTCGAGCAGCAGCAGCAGGTCGGGTACTTCGGGCTGGTCTTGCAGGGCAAAATAGCCTTCTGAAGCGTTGTAAATCTCTAAATACCGCATGTGCGCACTCGGAATGAGCTGCTGAAACAGCTCGCGGTAGGGCCCGAATGCCACCGCGCCGTGCAGGAAAAGGCCCAGTTGGGGCCATACTTCGGCGATATTTTGGGCACCGGCCAGCGCTACCACGCGGCGCAGCAGCACCAGCATCCAGGTGGGCACGCCAGCCAGCACGCGCACATCCTGGCGCAGCACGTGGCGCGCGATGCGGTCGATTTTCTCTTCCCACTCGTCCAGTAAGGCCAGCGCCAGGGGCGGGGTGCGCAGGTATTCGGCCCAGCCGGGCAGGCTCTGCATGATGAGGGCCGACACGTCGCCGGCCCGCGCCGCTGGCCCAAACGGGCTGGCCGTGTGGGTGCCGCCCAGGCTCAAGGTTTTGCCTTGCAGCAGGCGGTGGCCGGGGTAGAGGTGGGTGCTGAGGGCCAGCATGTCGCGCCCGGCGCGGTAGTGGTTGCCGCGCAGCGCCTCGGTGGTGAGCGGGATGAATTTGCTGCGGGCGTTGGTGGTGCCGCTGCTTTTGGCTTGCCAGCGCGGGGCGGGGCCGGGCCACAGCACATCGGGCTGGCCGCGCAGCATTTTCTCCAGCTCGGGGTATAGCTGCTCGTAGGTGCTTACGGGCACGCGGGCCGCAAACTCGCTGGCGCTCAGGCCCGGCGCGTAGCCGTAGCGCCGGCCCCAGCTCGTGCCCTGCGCCCGGCCCAGCAGGTGGCGCAGCACCTCGGCTTGCAGCTGGTGCGGCTGCTCGCGCACGCGCCGCAGGCGCGGCAGGCTGGTGAGCTGCGTGGCAGCGGCAATGGCAAGGTCGAGCACTGCAGTTGATTATGAATTATGGATTATAAATTATGAATTGCTGTGATAGCGTTCAGGGCTATAAGCGCATGAACCACCGCTTTTAAAGAGTTGAGAGAACAACCATAGTCTCCAGCAAAGGCCTGAGGAGCAATTCATAACTCATAATTTTTAATTCATAATTCAACTAAACACCTTGCGCTTAAACTCGAAATTCTTGCCCAGGTACACGCGGCGCACGGTTTCGTCGGCGGCCAGCTCTTCGGCGGTGCCGGCCTTGAGGAGCTTGCCCTCAAACAGGAGGTAGGCGCGGTCCACGATTTCGAGGGTCGAGTTTACGTCGTGGTCGGTGATGAGCACGCCGATATTCTGGTTTTTGAGCTTGGCCACGATGCCCTGAATCTCTTCGGTGGCGATGGGGTCGACGCCCGCAAAAGGCTCGTCGAGGAGCACGAATTTGGGGCTCACGGCCAGGGCGCGGGCTATTTCGGTGCGGCGGCGCTCGCCGCCGCTCAGCACCTTACCCAGGTTTTTGCGCACGTGGCCCAGGCTGAACTCTTCGAGCAGCTCCTCTACTTTTTCGCGCTGCTCCTTCTTGGGCATGTTCGTCATTTCGAGCACCGAAAGGATATTTTCCTCCACGCTCAGGTCGCGAAATACGCTGGCTTCCTGGGCCAGGTAGCCCATGCCGCGCCGGGCGCGCTGGTAGATGGGCAGCCGGGTAATGTTCTCGTCGTCAATGAAAATATTGCCCGAATTGGCCTTCACCATGCCCACCATCATGTAGAAGCAGGTGGTTTTGCCGGCGCCGTTGGGGCCCAGCAGCCCCACGATTTCGCCCTGCGAAACGGTCAAGGACATGTCGTTGACGACGGTGCGGGCTTTGTATTGCTTGACGAGGTGCTCGGCGCGAAGAATCATAACTAGGGGCAAAGGTAAAAAATAAGGGCCGGTAAGTCCCCGGCCGGCCCTAAACGAAATAGTACTAAATAGTTGCATCTGAATACCAAATGCCGCTACCTTCTCGGCGTCATTCACTTCCTGTTCGCATGAAACAAATTTTATCTCCCCCCCCTGCGCCGTACCCTGTTGTTGGGGCTCCTGCTGGTGCGTAGCGTAGTAGCCGCCTGGGCGCAGTCGGCGGGCTCTCCACCAGTGTATCAAGTGCCGCTAGGCCAAGTTGCCGCCTACGGCCTGCTGAGCGGCGGCCCCATCGCGGCGCGTAACGCGGCCGGGGCACCCCTGCCTATTCAGGCCGTGAGTAGCGCCGGGGGCAGCGGCCCGCTGGTGGCTGCCACGGCGGGCGTGTTTGCCCAAAATACTGGCACGGTGCTGCGGGCGCTAACCGCCTTGCAGGCGGCCCAGGCTTACTGTGGCCAGCCCCGCGCCCAGGCCAGGAGCATAGCGGGCCAGCTCGCGGGCCGCACCTTGACCCACGGCGTGTACACGATTGGCGGCAGCGCCACCCTGAGCCAGGGCAGCACGCTGACTATCACGGGCGACACGGCTACGGTCGTCATCGTGAACATCGCGGGCGACCTGACGCTGGAGGCGGGCAGCCGCGTGGTGCTGGCGGGGGTGCTGCCCCGGCACGTGTACTGGAATGTAGCTGGCGGGCTGCGCGTAGCAAGCTACGTGGCATTTATGGGCAATGCGCTGGTGGCGGCCGACGCTTTGGTTAACGGGGTGCAGCTAGGCTATGCGGCTATTCTGAGCTACGCCGAGTTTTCGGCTCACCTGGCACATGCTTCCGACCACATAGTTACAGAGCTAGGGATGTTAGTGGAGCCCGGCAGCAGCGGGCCCGCTTTCCCGATTGCCAATACCCTGGGGCGGATTCCTCGTACACCTACCATCAGTGGCAACCCGCGCTACTATCATCCCAAAACGGCGAATCCACCGGCCCAAAATATACCGGACAGCCTGAACTGGCAGCGCGTGGGGGGCGTATTCACTGCTACCGCCGCAATGGCCAATACGCCTGACCTGCGGATTGTAGTTGGTTATTTTGGTGACGGCAATGCCAACCAATATAAACCGGACGGGCCAGGCACTATGGATGGAGCCTATTACTTCATCGACAACGTAACGCTGAGCCCCCTCACCGAGGCCGGCCCCGACGTGGTGCTAGGCCGGAGCTGCGCCGGCAGCCCCGGCCCCAGCAGCGTAACGCTGGGTACGGACCCCATGCCCGAGCTGGTAGCCGCTACCTACCGCTGGACGCTGCCCGACGGCACGCCGCTGGCCAACACGCCCAACCTGACGGTGGCCCCCACTCAGACGATGACCTACATGTTGACTGTAACCATCAACGGCCAGGATTATACCTCGCAGGCTACCGTGACGGTAAACAATGTGTATGCCCAAAACGCGGCGGCTACCTACGTGGCCCCGCCCGGTATCGGCCCGGCCGACCTGGGCCTGTTGGGCAGCATCACGACTATCGACGCCAGCGCGGCCCCCTATGGCGGGCGGGTGGTATTTGATGGCACCTACCACGTGCGCGGCACCGTGCACCTGCAAAACGGCACCTTTGAGCTGCGACCCGGCACCACGTTCTTGGTAGATGGGGCCAGCGGCCTGCCTTATAACAATGCCAGCGCCGATACCGACCAGACTACCCTGGTAGTGCAGCGTGCCGGCCTGGAGCTGAGCGGAGCCACGCTGCGCACCTCCTGCACCGGGGCGCAGTGGGGCGGGGTGTGGCTCGACAGCAAAGGCACTATCCGCACCGAGGCGGCCAATGGCATTCGGAGCCAGATAAGCGGGGCGCAAACCGGCGTCAATAGCCGCGCCGGCAACGAGTACTACCTGGCTGATACCAACTTCTTGCATAACACCGTGGGGCTGTACGAATTCTCTAGTAATAAAAACGCGCAACCACGAGCAGGCGCGATGGGGTGCGTTTTTCAGGATGGTCTTTACGGTATCTTGCTGGCGGAAAAGGATTACCAACGCAATGCGGTATTCGGGGGCAACTACGACGCGGCCACCTTTGCCGGTAATACGTTTAGCGACCTGACGTATTTCGGGATATACGCCACGGCCGGCCGGGGCCATTTCACTGGCAATACCTTCCGCACCTGCGGCTGGGCCGCCATGACGGCCTGGAATGTGCCGCAGGTCGGCTCGCCCGAATTTCTGGCCAACCACCTAACCGTGCCCGCTAGTGGCACGGTGCAGACGCAGCACGGTGGCCCCGCCGGCATCTATACCAGTGACTACAGCCTCTTGCTCGCCGATAATACCATCGAAGGCGCGCCGGCCCCGCTGAGCACCAGTGGCAACCTGCGGGTAGGTATCGACCTTTATCCCAGCCAGGGGGGCAGCCTTAGTGGCTCGGTGAGCGGGAATACCTTTCGCAACCTGGACGAGGGCATTGCCTCGCTGACCGACGACCACAACGGCGCGAACATCAGCATTACGAAAAACTTCTTCGTCAACAACGCGGCCGATGTGGTCTTTTATCCTTGGGGCAATCAAAACTTCGGCGCGACCGTCACCGCGACCATTCGCTGCAACTCGTTTCTGAACGATGTCTACAGCACCGTAACGGACCCGATTGGCATCTGGCTCAAGGATATGGCCGTGATTACAACTGGGTTAAATAACTCAGGCAATGGCAACGAGTTTCCTGCTTATTGGATGAGCGGCAATCATCAACCATTGGTAAACGACAATCCAAGTAATAGCACCAATAGGCTAGATTACATGCGTTTTAGCTTGAGTTCCAATGAAAATGTGCGCCCTTCCGGGCCGGGGCCTACCAGAATAAATTTAGACGGTAGCAGTCCACTCAATGCCTGCGGTGGCACCGCGCCGGGCGTGAATAGCCGACAGTATCAGCCCGGTGTGCTATCACTAAGCGTTGCCACGCTGCTTGCCAAGCTAGACAGCCTGAGCAGGATAGGGCTAACCGCGGCCCAGCAAGACCAACTGCTCAAGAGTATCCGCCGCCAGCCCGCGCAGGCAATCCACCTGCCGCTACTAGAGGCCCGGTTAGCTGTGCCCGGCACCATGACACTGCCCAACCAGCTGGCCATTGGCTTGCAGCTGCTAGAGTACTACCGGGCTCAGCACGACCAGCCCAACACCAGCCGCTTGCTTGGCTGGCTGCGGCAGCGCACCCCGGCCAATGACGAGCTGAAGGCGTACCTGAATTTGACGGAGGCCACTGACCAGATGGGTAGCTTCCTGCCAAGCCTGCGCCCGCTGGCGGCCACCAGCCGCACCCTGCTGAGCCATGCCGCCGCCTCGGGCACTACCTCGGCCCGCGTGGCCTGCCGCCTGCTGCGCGCCTATGAGCCGGCTTGCACCTGCGTGCTGCCGGCTAGCCCAGCCACTACCACGCGGCCAGCGGCCTCTCCTGCCCAAGCGACCGTACTGGCGGCCCACGCTGCTTCGGCGCAATTACTGGCGGCGTACCCCAACCCGGCGGGCAATGTGTTACACGTGCCCTATGCGCTGCCCGCCGGCGCCCCCACTGCCCAGCTGCTGGCCTACGACGCGCTGGGCCGCGTGGTGCTGCGCCAGGCGTTGCCCGCCCGGCAGGGCGAGGCCGAAGTGAACGTGCAAAGCTGGCCGGCCGGCCTCTACCAGCTCACGCTGGTGCTCGATGGGCAGGTGCAGCGCCAACAACGCATTGTAGTCTCTCATTAGGCCAAACGCCATGCGGACTTTCTTCGTCGTCGTAGGCTGGCTGGTTGCCAGTTTACGGCCCGCCCTGGCCCAGCAATTGGTGTGTCAGCAGCAGCAAGGCCAAACTATCCCCCAGCAGGGAGTGAATTTGCTCTACCGTGGGGGACTAACCGCAATCAGCCCGGATTCGGCCCTGCTTTTCCGGGTTACCCTACCCAACGGCAGCTACAACGTGACAACCACGACCCCCACCGGCCTGGTTTGGATACGGCGCGGTAGCTGCGATACGGCTCGCTTTGCTTCGCTGGCTGCTACTCGGTTCACACCTCAAGGCTCTCTAGCCGCACAAGCCACCTTTATCGTGCCTACACGGCGCGGGCAAGTGCGCGTACTACATACTGCTTTCACCGATTCTGTTCGCGTGCATTTGTATGCCTATACGCGGCAGGGGCAGTTGCGCTGGGCGCGCGCATATACTTCGCGCAGCGCCTATGGACTTGCGCAGGGTTTGGCCGAAGCGCCCGATGGTGGCATGTATATCAGTGCCATATCGAGTGGGGCGGCTCCCATACCGATTACCAGTTTGCTGAAAGTGGACAGCGTAGGGCAGGTGAAATGGCGGCGCATCTACGCCAGCAATCGCGGTGGGGGCGGGGCAGTCACTGGGCGCACCTTCGGCTTTTTCCGACCCGTGTACACGGTGCGCGGCAACCTGCTGCTGGCCGGCACTTGGAATGTAGATTCGGTGGGGGTGAGTAGTTACGGCCTGGTGCTGGAAGCCAACCAGCAAGGCGACTCGCTCACGAGCCGCAAGTTTCCGGCCCGCAAGCCCGCCCGTGTGGGTGTGCTGGTAACGGGCGTGCGCGCCCTGCGCAACGGGGGCTTTTTGGTGGTCAGCCTGCTGGACAGCGCGGGCGTCGCCGCCTGCGGCTTCACGCGGCTCGATGCAAACCTGCAGGAGCAGTGGACTTATGTCTACCGACCTACTAACTCTTTCAGATTTTACCCCCCCGAGCTTAGCCAAGGGCTGGAACTGGCCGATGGCTCGTTGCTAGGGGCAGTTTACATCACTAAGTTCAACAACTACTCGGTGAGGATGCTGCACTTATCGGCTACCGGGCAGCTGTTACAAGAGCACACGGTGCCTAGTACAACGTTTGCAGCTTTTTCAATAGCCCCGCTGGCGGCCGATTCCAGCTTTGTGCTAGGTGGGGCAGATGGCAGTAGTGGCTTGGCCTCGGTGCTGCAAGTTCGCATCCCCGGCCTGCGGCGGGTGCTGGCCGAGCCGCCGCTGCCGCCTGTGCAGGTGGGCTTGGCGGCCCGCCCGTCGGCCGCCTTTCCTGCCCCGGCCTACCCCAACCCCGCCACTGAAAGCCTGACCGTGCCGCTGCTACCTGGCCAGCCCGCCGGGCGGCTGGTGCTGCTCGACCTGGCTGGGCGGCGGGTGCTGGCGCAGCCCGTGGCCGCCGGGGCGGCTGCCCCCACAATAGCCGTAGGCGCGGTAGCGGCTGGCACCTACCTGCTGCGCTACGAGGCTGCGGGCCAGCCGCCCACTACCCAGCGCCTCACGGTGGCGCGGTAGGCGCGCCCGCAGCCCCGCACAAAAAAGCCCCTGCGTGCAGGGGCTTTTTTTGTGCGGGGCTGCGGGCGCGCCTACTCGCGCACCAGCTTGATGGTCTGGTAGCTGCTGCCCTGCGCCACGCGCAGCACGTACACGCCGCTGGCCCACTGGGCGGCCTCGGGCAAAGCCAGGCTGTTGGCCCCGGCTTCGAGGCTGAGCTGGCGCACCAGCACCGGGCGGCCCAGCGCGTCGGCTATACTGAGGGTGGCCGCGCCGGCGGCAGGCGCCACGAGGGCCAGCTGCACGCTGGCGGCGGGGGCGGGGTTGGGGTAGGCCTGGGCGCCAAGGCCCCGGCCTTCGCCGGGGGCGGCGGGCACGGCCACAGTGCGCACGGCCGAGTAGGCCACCGCGCCATTCAGGTCTACCTGGCGCAGGCGGTAGTACACCAGCGCCGCGCCGTAGCGGGCCAGGTTGGCATCGACGAGCTGGTAGGTGTGGGCCTGGGGGGTGGTGCCGTGGCTGGCCACGCGGCCCACTTCGGCAAAGGTTTGGCCATCGGCGCTGCTTTCGACGGCAAAATAGTCGCTGCCCGCCTCCGAGGCCGTGGCCCAGCTGAGGGTGGCGGCCTGCGCGGTGCGTCGGGCCTCAAAGCTTACCAGCACCACGGGCAGTGGCGCGGCCACCGGAATGGTGAAGGTGGCCGCCGTAGCGCTAGTGGCGTCCTGGTTGTCGGTGGCGGTGTAGCGGAAGGTGTAGGTGCCCTGGCCGGCTGGCTTGAAGCTCAGCAGGTTGGCTTGGTTGGCCAGCACTACCGTGCCGGCTTTGGCCACGTCGCCGTTGAAGTAAAGCGTGCCGCTGGTGGGCAGGGTCGTGATGGTGAAGCCCGCGATGGTGGCGTCGCCGTTGGGGTCGGTGCCGGCTAGCGCGGCCAGGGTGGTAGTGCCGGCATCGGCGGCCATGCTGGGGTTGGTAACGTTGGTGGCCGAGGGGGCCTGGTTGCCGCTCACCGCGCCCGTGCCCACCGGAATGGTGTAGCTGGCCGCCGCGCTCACGCCGTTGTCGTTGTCGGTGGCGGTGTAGGTGAATACGGCCTGGCCATTGTAGCCGCTGGCCGGCGCGTAAGACAGCTTGCCGGCATCGGCATACAAAATGGTCAGGGGCGCGCTGATGGCTGTGCCATTGTAGTAAAGCGTGCCCGAAGCTGGCAGCGACGCGATGGTGAACGACGTAACCGTGCCGTCCGAGTCGGTGCCGCGCAGCGAGCTGATGGCCGTTTGTCCGCTCGTGTTGGCAAGGGTGGCGTTGGTGATATTATTGGCCGTGGGCGGGTTGTTCACCGGAATGGTCACCGTGGCGTTGCCGTCGCTGGTTTTGTTGTTCGAGTCGGTAGCCGTGTAGCCAAATACGGCATTGCCCGAAAAGCCGGCGGCGGGGTCAAACGAGAGGTTGGCCCGGTTGGCGTACGGGATGCTGAGGCCCACCGCCACCGGCTTGATGGCCGTGCCGTTGTTGTAGTAGAGCGAGCCAGCGGCCGCGGCCGGCAGCGAAGTAATCGTGAACGAGGTAATCGAGGCGCCCGAGGTGGTGGTAGTGCCCTGGAGCGACACGCCCAGGTCGGTGCGGGCGGCCGTGTTTTGCAGCACGGCCGTGGTCAGGTCGGTGGCCGTAGGGGGCTGGGTGCCCGCCACGGTTATCAGGTTAGAGGCTTCCGAAGTGCCCTTGGTGCTAAGCCAAGCGGTGGCGGCCAGCTGGTTGCCCGCCGCCAGGTCTTTCACCGTGAGCGTGCCGCTAAAGCTGCCCGTGCTGGTGGCAGTGAGCGTGCCCAAATAGCGGCCTAGCTCGCCGTGCGGCACGCTGGCGGCGGTGCTGGCCACCACGGGGCCGTTGTTGTTGCCATCGTTGGCGGCCTCAAAAATCTCCACCGTAGCCCCGGCAAACGTCGTTTGGCCCGCCGCCGTGCCCACGTAGCCGGCCACCGAGAGGGTAGTGCCGCTGAGCGTGGCCGTGGTAAAGATGGGGTAGTCAATGCCCGCGTTGGGCGAGTTGGCCGTGACGGCCGCGTAGCTGCCCGTGGCCGTGGTGGCGTTGTTGCGGTTGGGCGTCACGCCGTCGCCGTTGCCATACATATCGGTGGTGGTCGCATTGCCGGGGTAGGCGGCGCTGTTGTCGATGAGGTCGATGCTGAGCGAGCCGTTGCCGTGAAGCTGGTTTTGAGTAATCTGCACGGCCTGCTGGTAGTAGCCCACCACGATGCCCGAGGCTTCCGAGTCCTGAATGATGTTCTTGGAAATAACGTCGCCGCTGCTGCCAGCCCGCGTGTTGTTGCGGTGCAGGTAGCAGATGGCCGAGCCTTCGAGCGAGCTGCTGGTGCTGTTGCCACCCAGGCCGCACGAAAGCAGCGAGTTATTCGTGATAGTCGTGGCGCCCGTAGAGCCCACCTCCAGCTGCACCCCGCTCGAGTTGGGCGCCGTGATGAGGTTGCCGCGCACCGTGACGGGGCCGACCGGCAGGGCCGCCGAGCCGCCCAGCGTGATGGCATCGCCCCCGGCCACGTTGTAGCCGTTCTGGTTGAACTGGCAGCCCGCGATAGTCACGGCCGCCGTGGTCGAGTTGTTGATAACGAACACGCCCGAGTTGCCGGTAAAGCCAATGAGCGAGTTGCTGATGGTGCCGCTGCCCGCTCCGCTGCCCACGCTGATGCCAAACACCGCGCACTGCGTGCCATCGCTAGGGTAAGAGAAAGAAAGCGCCGTGCTGCCAATAATGCACTGCGTAATCAAAAATCCGTTGGCATTGGTATCGAGCTGAATGCCGGCCCGGCGGTCGCCACCGCCGCCATTGCCGCCGTCGCCGCCGCCGTGGATGGCCAGCCCCTTCACCGTGCAGCTGGTGCCCTGGATGGTAAGCAGCGACGCTGCGGCCGACGCGCTGTTGGGCAGGCTCAGCTCGACCTCGGGGCGGGGCAGCGCCGCCACCGCCAGGGCGTCGGTGCCCACCGTGGTGGCGGTGCCCAGCGTGCCGGTGTTGGTGTCGCCCCCGTTGGTGGTTTGGGTGGTGCCGTCGATGGTGACGCCCGCCACCGTGATGGCCGGCAGTGGCGAGGCCAGCGCAAGCAGCGCCCGCTTGCCACCAAATGGGCCGGTGAGCAAAGTGCTTGGGATGTTGAACGCGATGGTGTGTGGCCCGGCCCCCGCCGCGTTGGCGTCGAGGATGGCCTGCCGCAACGAGCCCGTGCCCGAGTCGGCCACCGTCGTAACCGTGAAGGTAGCGGCCCGGCCAGCGCGCGCGGCCAGTAGCCCGCCGCCCAGAATGAGTGCTATTTTGCAGAAATTCATAGAAGAATGAATAATTGTGTTGTAGTGTGCTTAGCTGAGCCAAATTTATTTTTATGAAAAATGAAAGGCATCTATATTTAGCTGTATTGCTTATTTTTCTATCCGAATGAGTTATTTAGACTAGTGAAATATTTTGCAACGTTGTTAATAATTGTATTATTTTTATTTATTATTGCCGGCGCTTTTTATTATTTTATAAAATAATGATATTATTTTGGACGTAGCCCCGTGCGCTGCTAGCCGCAAGCCCAACCTGACAAGGGGGCGCGGCCAGCCCAAAAGGGGCGTTTGAGCTTGCTCTGGGTCGAGGCGACCTTGTGCCAGTTGCTGGCGCGGGGTCTGAAAACAGGGGTTTTGACCCGCTAGGGGCGGCCGGGCTGGTGCGGGCCCGTAGGGCCGGGGCCAGCCCAAAGGGCGGCCGCGGCTACCAATAAGCCCGGCCTTTGGTATATTTAACTACGTAAATTAAAGGCTCTCCGCGTCTGGCGTGCCACTAAGTATGCAAGTAGTTGAACAGGTGGGCGTTCGGGCGCTGGCCACGCCTCCCCAGATAGCTGCCCGGCCCCCCGATGCCACGCGCCCGCTGTGGTCGGTGATGCTGCCGACCTACAACTGCACGCCTTTTTTGCGCGAGGCGCTGCGCAGTGTGCTCGCCCAAGACCCCGGCCCCGCCCTGATGCAGATAGAAGTGGTGGACGATGCCAGCACCGACGCGGACGTGGCCGCCCTGGTGGCCGAGCTGGGTGGGGGCCGGGTGCAGTACTACCGCCAGCCGGCCAATGTGGGCAGCCTGCGTACGTTCGAAACGTGCCTCAACCGGGCGCAAGGCCACCGCGTGCACCTGCTACACGGCGACGACCGCGTGCTGCCCGGCTTCTACGCCGAAATAGGTCGCCTTTTTGACCAGCACCCCGAGGCGGGGGCCGCGTTCAGCCACTACGCCTCGATAGACGAGGCCGGGCGCCGCACCCAGGAGTTTGGGCCGCTGGAGCCGCGCGCGGGCGTGCTGCAAAACTGGCTGCTGCGCCTCGCCGAGGCGCAGTGCCTGCAATACGCGGGCACGGTGGTGCGCCGCGAGGTATACGAGCAGCTGGGCGGCTTTTACGGCACCGATTGCAGCGAAGACTGGGAGATGTGGGTGCGCATCGCGCGCCACTACCCGGTGGCTTATACGCCCGCGCTGCTGGCCGAGTACCGGGGCCGCTCGGGCTCCATCTCCGAAGAAAAAGAGCGCCTGGGCCATGTGCTGCCCGAAACCGGCCGCGCCATTGCCCGCATCGAGGCGCACCTGCCGCCCGAGCACCGCCGCCGCGTGGGCAACGCGGCCCGCCGCTGGGCCGCGCTGCTCGGCATTGGGGGCGCCTACCGGGTGCTGCGCGACACCCGCAGCTGGCCGCTGGCGCAGCAGCGCATCCGGCAGTCGCTGGCCCTGAGCCGCCACCCCAGCGTATACCGCGAGCTGCTGCGCTTTTACGTGAAGACGCTCATTCGCTGGTAGCGGGCGCGGCCAGCGAGGCGCGGTAGCGGGCCAGGGCTTCGAGGCAAAAAGCCGTGGTTATTTCTTCCGAGCCCCAGCCCAGCAGGCGCTTGGGGCCGCCGTAGTACACCAGCCAGCGCGGCCACTCGCCGGGCGCGCCCTGCGTGCGCACTAAAAACTCGGCGGCCGGCCCCAGCTCGGGCGGCGCGGCGCGCCAGTTGAGCAGGCTGCACACGGCCAGGGCAGTGTCCACCACGGTCTCGCCCAGGCGGCCATCGGGCTTGGCGGCGGCCAAGATGCGGTCGATAACCGGCTGGCGGGCGGGCGCCAGCTGGGTGATGCCCCGGAAGTAATTGCGCGAGATGAAGTAGTACACCATGTGCGTGTCGCGGTACCACACGTCGCAGTCGCCCTCGCGCTGCTCGGCAATGATGCGCAGCAGCCAGGCAATGACGGGCTGCGTTTCGGGGATGTCGCCGAGGTAGTATAAGACGTTGGCATTTACTACGCCATCGACATCGCCGCGGCTGCCCTCGCCGCCCAGCCAAAAGGCCAGGCTCTGGAGGGGCCGCCGCAGCTCGGGCAGCGTTACGCGCCAATAGGTGCGGTTGGTTTGCCAGCGCAGGCGCAGCACAAACCAGGTGTAGAACAGGCCCCGGCGGTCGCGGTTGGCCAGCAGCAGCGGCACGTTGGCGGGGTAGGGCGAGTCGAAGCCCCGCGTGCGCAAAAAGTCGGACACGCAGGCCGTGTCGTCCACGTCGAGCGGGCACAGGTATCGCAGGCGGTGCAGCACCGTGAAGTGGTTCCAGAGGCCGCCGTGGTTTTCCTGATACTGCAAGAAGGCGGCGGCCTTGGCCAGCGTTTCCTCGGCGGCCGGGTGCCCGGCCAGGGGCAGCAGGCAGTGCGCGATGAGCGCCGTAGGGAAGATGGAGCTGTCGGGCAGGCACCACGCCTGCATAGGCGCGTCGGGCGCGCAATAGGCACAAAACTCGCCGTTGGGGTACTGGTGCTGGTGCAGGTAGGCCACGCCCCGCGCTATCGCGTCGTCCAGCGCGGCGGGGCTTACTGCGGCCATTCGGTTTCGATGGTAATGAGCTGCTGTATCATCTTTTGCGCGTTGTTTTCCAGGCTAGGGGCATCGACTACCCGGAGCCGGCTGGGCGAGTTTTCCCAGCCCCAGAGCGCAAACGGGTGCAGCGACTCAAACTCGAACACCACGGCCTTGACCAGGTAGTCGCCGGCGGTGAGGGGCAGGCGCGGCAGGCGGCAGGTCAAGGTGTGCTGGCCTTCGCGCAGCACCACCAGCTGCGGGCAGTAGGCCCCCGTAATGCACACGTTGCCATCGCTGGTATGGATGGAGTAGCCCCAGCCCGCCCGCTCGATGCGCCGAAAAGCCTGATAAGTGAGTGTGAGCAGCACCTCGCTGCCCACCTGCACGACCGGGCCCGCCTCGGCGCCGGTGAGCGTCACGTTTTCGATGGCCACCGGCCGGGCCTCGCTGAGCTGGCTCACGGCGCTGGCCGCACTGGCGGCACTGGCCGCCAGCTGCTGCGAAAAATAATAGTCGAGCGCCTCGACCGCGGTGCCCGTGAAGGTGATGCGGCCCTTGTCTAGCACCAGGCCCCGCTGGCATATCGACTGAATGTGGTGCGGCTGGTGCGAAACCAGGATGAGCGAGCCCCCGGCCGCCAGGTAGCCTATCATGTGGTTGATGCACTTGCGCTGAAAGTCGAAGTCGCCCACGGCCAGCACCTCATCTACGAGCAAGATGTCGGGGTGCAGGTGCGCCGCCACCGCATAGGCCAGGCGCGACACCATGCCCGAGCTGTAAAACTGCACGGGCATCATAATGGCATCGCCGAGGCCCGTAAACTCGATGATGGCGGGCAGCAGCGGTGCGATGCTGCGGCGCGAAAACCCCATGAGCGCGGCGCGCACAAACACGTTTTCGAGGCCCGTGAGCACGGGGTCGAGCCCCACGCCCAGCTCGATGAGCGCGCCCACCTGCCCCACCAGCCGCACCGACCCCTCGTCGGGCTTGATGAGGCCGTTGAGCAGCTTGAGCAGCGTGCTTTTGCCGGCCCCGTTGGCCCCCACAATGGCCAGCGCCTCGCCGCGCTTCAGCTCGAAGGAGACATCCTGCAAGCTCCAGAACTCGGCGCGGCGCAGGGTGGCCGCGCCGCGCCGGCGGCGGGGCCAGGCTTCGGCCGCAATGTCGCGCAGCCCATACCAGAGCGAGGTGCGCAGCTGGCCGCAAAACTTTTTGGATAAGCCCGCTACTTCTACGACGGGGGTGGAGCTAGCTGACATCGGCGGGCACGGAAGGCTGAAGCGTGAGGGGCAAATGGGCCAGGGCCCGGAAGTATAAATTGGGGTAGTAGCTAGGCAGGATGCTCGGCCGGGTGAGGTGCAGGGCCGGGCCCTGCGCCAGCAGCCAGCGCACCATGATGCGCACCTCCAGGCGGGCCAGGTGCGCGCCCATGCAGGCGTGCAGGCCGCCACCAAACGCCAGGTGCCGCACCGGCCGCCGGCGCAAATCCAGCTCGTTGGGGTTGGGCAGGCGGGCCGGGTCGCGGTTGGCCGCCGCGATGGCCAGGATGACCAGGCTGCCGGCGGGCAGCGCGTGGCCCCCCAGCGTGGTGGGCTGGCCGGTGCGGCGCCAGATAAAATTCACCGGGGGCTCCAGGCGCAGCATTTCTTCCACGAAGGCTTCCACCAGTTCGGGCTGCGCCCTCAGCTCGTCGGCCACATGGGGGTAGGTGAGCAGGTAGTGGGCAGTGCTGCTCATGAGCATGCTGCTGGTCGGAATGCCCGCCAACCACATGGTTTTGGCCAGGTTGATGGCGGCGGGCAAGGCCAGGCTGCCCTGGCGCACGCGCCGCAGCAACTGGTTGAGCAGCAGCGGCTCGTCGGTGGGTTGGCGCTGCTCGAAGTACTCGGCGAAGTAATGGGTGAGGGGCTCCAGGTATTCAAGCGAGTAGGCGTGGCCTGGCAGTCGGCCCGCCAGCTCCTGCTGCTCGGCGGGCGACAAGCCCAGCAGCTGGCACACCACCGCCTGCGCCACCGGAATGGCCAATTCGGTGATAAAATCGAAGGAATCCCGCCCGGCGAGGCCGCTGCCCAGCGCCGCTACGGTCGCCGCTGTGAAGTCGGCTACCGAAGCCAGCTGCGAGGGCAGGAAATAAGGCTGCGTGGCGGTACGGTTGCTGGTGTGCAGCGGCGGGTCGGCCCCTATCAGCTGGTCATCAAACTCGGCATTTACCGTGCTCGAAAACACCAGCGGCTGCCGCAATACCTCGTTGACCAGGTCGGTGCCGAGCACCAGCCAGCCCTGCTCGGCCGGCAAAAAATGCAGGGGCCCCTGCGCCCGCAAATAATCGAAGGTGGGGTGCGGGTTGTCGATAAACTCCGCGTCTTTCAACGAAAGCTTAGCCAAAAACCCGGCCAGCGGAAGCTGTGGCCGCGCCGGGGGCGTGGGGCGCACCAGCCCGTAGCCGGCCAGCTGCTGCTGAAGGGCGGCAAAGGTGGTCGTCTCGGGCGTGTCGGCGTTGAGCATGGTCAGCAGCTCTACGCCGCCCATGAAGGCTTGCTGCGCCCGCTCGTTCATGAAGGGAAACGGGTAGGTGCCCAGCGAGGTAAACAGCTGATAGCCATCTTGCCGGGCCGCCTGCGCGATGGCGTGTATCTGCGAAGGATACAGTAGCGTCAGGATGATGTAATCGCCGTCGAGCACGGTGCCTGGCGGCACCAGGCGGCCCAGCGTGGCCAGGTAGCACGGCCGCGCCAGGGGCTGGGGCTGCATGGCGGGCATGGCCTGGCGCAGCGTGCCCAGGTGGCGGTTCAGCAGGCTGGTGTGGTAGGGGGGCAGGGGCGGGGCGGCCTTCATTTCGTGGCAGCTCACCTTTTGCTGGCGCAGGTAGGCTTTGGCGGCGGGCACGTCGGCTGCCAGGCACACCACGTAGCAGCGCTGGGCCTCGGCCACGGCCGATACAAACAGCGGCACGGGGCAGCGGCCCGCCAGCTCGCTGGCTTGCGCGTGGGAAGCGGCCACGGTCAGCACCGTGTGCAGGGGCTCCAGCGTGCTGGAGGCCACGCCCATGCGCGCCGTGCCCAGCGCCTCGTGCAGGCTGATGCCCCCCGCCCCGTAGATGGCGGCCACCTCGCCCACGCTGATGCCCATGAAAGCGTCGGGCTCCACGCCCTTGGCCCGCCAGAGGTCCACCAGCGCCAGCTGCACCACCATCAGCGAGTAGATGCGGCGCTCCTCGGTGAGGTAGCCCGCCTCGGGCTTGTCCTCAAACTGCTCCAGCAGATTGGGGCCGCCCTGGCTGCGCACATACCGGGCGCACTCCTGCACGGTGGCCCGAAACGCGGGCTCCTGCCGGTAGAGCTCCTGGCCCATGCCGGCCCAGTACTGCGTGCGCCCTCCAAACACGAATAAGTGGCGCGGGCGCGGGGTGGCCGCCGGCGGCCCCACCTGCTGCCAGGCGCGGCGGGCGAGGGTTTTGAGGGGCGCGGGCGCATACTCGCGCAGCAGGCCGCGTAGGGTAGTAGTTGACATAAAATAGAGGATAGAGAATAGAAACTAGAGGCGAACAACGAGGTGCGGCTTGGCCAGGCGGTAGGCCAGCCAGCTGCTGGCCAGCAGCACCACGGCCAGCCCGGCCACCGGCCCAAAACCCGCCACCGGGGTCGTTTCGCCGGTCAGCACCCAGTTGCGGATGGTGCCGAGCAGGGGCGTCACGGGGTTGAGGGCCGACACCCAGCTCGCCGCGCTGGGCGGCGTGTACACGATGGGCGTAATCAAAAACCAGAAGCCCAGCACCATCGACAGCGCACTGGACACGTCGGCGTAGAGCATACTCACCGGCGTGAGCAGCCACCCGATGGCCAGGCCAAATACCAGCAAAACGCCCAGCCCCAGCGGCACCAGCAGCAGCGTAGCGTGCCACGGAATATGATACCAGACCAGCACCGCCGCCAAAATGAGCATCCGGATAAGCTGGTTGAACAACACTCCGCCCAGGCCCGCCACGATGAAGGCCTCGTGCGGCACGTTCACCTTGGCGATGGTGCTGCGGGCGCCTTGCAGCTGCTGCAAGGGGCAGTTGAGCGCCTCCACAAAGCTTTGCCAGATGAACAAGCCCGTGAGTACGAAGGCCGGGTAGGGCGCCGCCGTAGCATCGTAGCCCTGGATGATGTGGTTTTTGCCCAGGTAGGTCCAGGTGATGCCCGTGAGAATGGGCGGCAGCAGCATCCAGAAATAGCCCAGCATATTCTGGCGCACCTGCACCCGCAGGTTGCGCCTAAAAAGCTGCCAGCCAATGTGTAGCACCAAGCGCATCTCATGGGCTACCCCGCGCATAAATGAGCCCGGCGAGTGCAGCGGCGAGTGCGGAGTATAAATTGTTTCTTTCATTTGTAAGCTAATCAGTAATTATTGTCAATTTAGTAGCTATCAAGCAATGACTACCACAAAGCTCAGCAGTAAACCCGGCATTTTGGCTACCACGCGGGCCGGCGAGTGGTGGGCCAATAAATTTTCGCCCCTGCTGGCCACGTTTTATGCCACGGCGGGGCTGCTGGGCAGCCCGCTGCTGCCGCTGCTGGGGCGGCTTTTGGGCCTGGTGCTGGCGCTGCTGGTGGGCGCCATCTACGTGAGCATCGTCAATGACTGGACCGACCTAGCCGCCGATGCCGCCGCTGGCAAAACCAACCGGCTGGCCGGGCGCCCAGCGTGGTTTGTGGGCCTGGCGCTGGGCGGCTGCTTGCTGGCGGGCAGCGCGTTTGGGCTGTATTTCTGGCACCTGGGCCACCGGGTGGCGTGGCTGTACCTGGCGGCCTGGGTGGTGTACTCGCTGTATTCGCTGCCCCCGGTGCGCCTCAAGGCGCGGGGCCTGGCCGGCGTGCTGGCCGATGCCAGCGGCGCCCACCTGCTGCCGCAGCTGCTGGTGGTGGCCGCCGTGGAGGCTTGGCTGGGCCGGGCGGTGCCGGGCGCGTGGTGGGCGGCCGTGGGCACCTGGGCGCTGGCCTGTGGCCTGCGCGGCATCGTGTGGCACCAGCTCGGCGATGCCGCCGCCGATGCCCAGGCAGGCGTAGACACGCTAGTGGTGCGCTGGGGCGCGGGGCGCGTGCAGCGCCTGGGCCAGGCCGTGGTGTTTCCGGTCGAGGTGGTGGCGTTTGGCATGGTGCTGGGATTGAGCCAGCCCGGCTGGGCGCTGGCCCTGCTGGGGCTGTATGGGGGGCTGGAGTGGTGCCGCTGGCGCATCTGGGGCTACCGCCCCGTGGTGCTGGTGCCCGACGCTCGCATGGTGCTAACTGATTATTACTTATTATTTTATCCGCTGGCCTTTTTGCTGCCCCAGTGCCTGCGCTACCCCCCCGATGGGCTGGTGCTGGCGCTGCACGGGGCGCTGTTTGGGCCGGCCGCCTGGCCGCTGGTGCAGGAGGCGCGGGTGTATGTCAATGTGCTAACGCGCCGGGTAAAAGCGTAAGTAGCAGGGTAGCGCCCGCTTGTCATTGCGAGCGCAGCGAAGCAATCGCACCAGAACAGAATCCGAACGGCGTGGCTCAACAGGTGCGATTGCTTCGCTGCGCTCGCAATGACAAGCGGGCGCTACCCCGTCGCCTCGGCCTTGCCGAGCAGCAGCGCGCCGCGCTCGATAAATGCCCGGATGGTAGCCAGTGGGTCGAGTATGAGCGCTCGCAGGCCGTGCCGCGCCGTGCTGGCTAGGCCGGGGTTCTGCACGCGGTTGAGGCACATGAAATTGAAGTGGTGCTTGGCCAGCCGCCGCCGAAACTGCCGCTTTTCGCTGGGTTTCAAATGCGGCCGAAAGCGCTCGGCCATCAGCTGCTCGTCGTGCAGGCCCAGGTCGCGCACCAGCCCGATGTCGAAGCGGCCGTCGTAGATGTTGGTGTCGTGCACGTGCTTGCCCCAGTGGGGCACCAGCGTGAAGGCCGCCCGCCGGGGCTGGCGCAGGGCCACGTCGAGCAGCAGGCACCAGTCGTCGGCAA
>JAKONR010000324.1 GCA_022701825.1 Hymenobacteraceae bacterium
AGCAGATTGATAACCTGTTGAAGGAGCGCCGCAAAATGTTCTACGAAACCCGCACGCTCAACTGGGCGGCCGGCGAACTGCTGGCCTACGGCTCGCTGATGAGCGAAAACCACACGGTGCGCGTGAGTGGCCAGGACGTGCAGCGCGGCACCTTCTCGCACCGCCACGCGGTGCTGCACGATGCCGAAACCTCGGCCCCGTACAACTCGCTGAACCACCTAGAAGGCGAGCACCAGCCGCTGAATATCTTCAACTCGCTGCTGAGCGAGTACGCAGTGCTGGGGTTCGAATTTGGCTACGCGATGGCTAACCCCACGGCGCTCGTGATTTGGGAAGCGCAGTTCGGCGACTTCGCCAATGGCGCGCAAACCATGATTGACCAGTTCGTGGTGAGCTCCGAGAGCAAGTGGCAGCGCATGAACGGCATCGTGATGCAGCTGCCCCACGGCTACGAAGGCCAGGGCCCCGAGCACTCCAACGCCCGCCCCGAGCGCTTCTTGCAGCTGGCCGCCGAGAACAACATTGTAGTAGCCAACATCACGACGCCGGCCAACTTCTTCCACGCCCTGCGCCGGCAGCTCACCTGGAGCTTCCGCAAGCCGCTGGTGGTGATGTCGCCCAAGTCGATGCTGCGCAACCCGCTCTGCGTGTCGCCGGTGGAAGACTTCACGAGCGGCCGCTTCCAGGAAGTGCTGGGCGACGGCTTCGCCGAGGCCAGCCAAGTGGAGAAAGTGTTGCTGTGCTCGGGCAAAGTCTACTACGACCTGCTCGACGAGCAGCAGAAATCCGACCGCAAGGACGTGGCCCTCGTGCGCCTAGAGCAGCTACACCCCTTCCCCAAAAAGCAACTCGACGCCGAGCTAGCCAAGTACCCCGGCGCGAAAGTGTACTGGGTGCAGGAAGAGCCCGAAAACATGGGCTACTGGAACTACCTGCTGCGCTTTATGCGCCGCGAGCTAGAAGACGTGGTGGCCCGCAAGCCCTCGGCCTCGCCCGCGACCGGCTACAACAAAGTGCACGTAAAGGAGCAAAAAGAAATCGTGGCCCGCGCCTTCGGCGAACGCCGCGAGGACGTGGCCGACGAGCAAATCAAGGAAACCAACGAGGTAGCTAAGACGCTCGACTAGTCATTTCAGCCTGAGTTTATCGAGCCGCGGCGGCCGCAGCCCACCCTCCCTTTTTATTTTCAGCAGCCGGTTGACTATTCAGTAGCGCCGTTTCTTTGCCTATACTATTCTCTGCCCCAATGCCCACCGAAATCAAAATTCCCGCCGTCGGCGAATCCATTACCGAAGTCACCATTGCCAAGTGGCTCAAGAAAGACGGCGAGGCCGTAAAGCGCGACGAAGTAATCGCCGAGCTTGAATCGGACAAGGCCACGTTTGAGCTGCCCGCCGAAGCTGACGGCAACCTTAAGATTCTGGTGGCCGAAGGCGAAACCATTGGTATCGGTACGGCTATTGCCCAGCTCGACGGCGCGGGTGCGCCGGCCAGCAACGGCCAGGCCGCGCTGGCTGCCACGGGCGGCGACGCCCTCACGCAGGGCGAGCAAAACCCCGCCGCCAGCGACCAAGCCGGCTACGGCGGCCAACCCGCCGACCGCCCCGACAGCAGCCCCGCCACACCCGGCGCTCCCGCCGCCGCACCTGCTGCGCCAGCCGCCGCTACGGTCGAGATGAAAATTCCCGCCGTAGGCGAGTCTATTACTGAGGTAACGGTGGCCAAGTGGCTCAAGCCCGACGGCGCGCAAGTGAGCCGCGACGAAGTAATCGCCGAACTCGAATCGGACAAGGCCACGTTTGAGCTGCCCGCCGAGGGCAGCGGTACGCTGCGCCACGCCGTGCAGGAAGGCGACACCATCAGCATTGGCGCTGTAATCGCCCGCATTGAGGGTGGGAGCGGGGCACCCGCGGCGGCCCCGGCTGCCAGCGCCCCGGCCGCTGCTACGTCGGCTCCGGCCGCTTCGCCGGCCGCCGCTAGCGGTGCCAGCACCTACGCCACCGGCGTGCCCTCGCCAGCCGCCGGCAAAATCTTGGGTGAAAAAGGCATCAACGCCGCCGAGGTAAATGGCACGGGCCGCGATGGTCGCATCACGAAAGAAGACGCCCAAAACGCGCAAGCCAGGCCCGCCGCGCCGGCTCCGGCGGCGGCCCCCGCTGCAAAACCAGCAACCAGCAGCCCGCAACCAGCAGCTGGCGAGCGCGGCCAGCGCCGCGAGCGCATGAGCAACCTGCGCAAGACGGTGGCGCGCCGCCTGGTATCGGTGAAAAACGAAACGGCCATGCTCACCACCTTTAACGAGGTGAACATGCAGCCTATCATGGACCTGCGCAACAAGTTCAAGGACAAGTTCAAGGAGAAAAACGGTGTGGGCCTGGGCTTTATGTCGTTCTTTACCAAAGCCGTGTGCGTGGCCCTGAAAGAGTGGCCCGCCGTGAACGCCTACATTGATGGCGATAGCATTGTGTACTCCGACTTCTGCGATATCAGCATCGCCGTATCGGCCCCCAAGGGCCTGGTGGTGCCCGTGATTCGCAACGCCGAAAAGCTGAGCTTCGATGGCGTGGAAAAAGAAGTAGTGCGCCTCGCCGGCCTGGCCCGCGAAAACAAGCTCACCATCGAGCAGATGACGGGTGGCACCTTTACCATCACCAACGGCGGCATTTTTGGCTCCATGATGAGCACGCCCATCATTAATGCCCCGCAGTCGGCCATTTTGGGCATGCACAACATCATTCAGCGCCCCGTAGCCGAGAACGGCCAAGTAGTGATTCGCCCCATGATGTACCTGGCCCTGAGCTACGACCACCGCATCATCGACGGCCGCGAATCAGTATCGTTTCTGGTGCGCGTGAAGGAGCTACTTGAAGACCCGACCCGTCTGCTATTGGGTGTATAAAAGATAAAATTGCATTCTAAAAAGGCCTATTCTTTTTTTAAGAATAGGCCTTTTTATTTCTAGCTAACTAGACCTGCTGATAATCTGCAGTAAATACGTAGTTTATTTCGTTAAATACGTATATCGCACCTTGTACTTTTTTTTAATAATGAAGTAATTTTGATATGTCTGCTATATACCTTTCCGCTACTACATGTTACGTTTCCCTAACCCAAGCTGCCAGTCGTGTCCGCAACGTGGCAATCCGCTCATGGCCTGTTGCGCCCTTGATGAGCTAGAACTCGTGGCCGCTAATAAAACGACGCAACACTACCAAAAAGGCCAAGTCATCTACCAGGAGGGCAGCCAGGCCCTGGGCTTTTATTGCGTATACCAGGGCAAAATCAAGCTCTCGAAGGCCGGGGGCGATAACAAAGAGCAGATAATCAATCTCTTTCATGCGGGCGATGTGCTGGGCTACCGGGCGCTGCTGGCTGGCACCCGCTACACGTCGTCGGCGGTGGCTCTCGAAGATTGCGTGGTGTGTATGGTGCCCCGGCCCGATTTCCTGCGGCTGGTCCAGGGCAATCTGCAGTTTTCGACGGCGCTGATGCAGCTGCTCGCCCGCTCGCTGGGCCAAGCTGAGCAGCGCATGCTGCACCTGGCCTACAAGCCGGTGCGCGAGCGCCTGGCGGGCGCCCTGGTTTTCGTAATGGAGACCTTTCAGCAAGAAGGGCAGGAACTGCCTTTTCGCATTGCGCTGGGGCGCGAAGACCTGGCCGCGCTGGTGGGCACGGCCAAGGAAACAGTGAGCCGTCTGCTCTCGGAGCTCAAAGAGATGGGCATCATTACCACGCGGGGCAGCCAGATTACGATACTGAAACCCGCCCGGCTGATTGAGATAGCCACGATGTACGATTAGAGTTCGCGCTCATCGAAGAAGTTGCTTGCGCCCCGCTTTGCTTGCTGGCCTCTCGGCTGGCGGCAGGGCGGGGCGCGATGGCATTGCGGCCAGTAAATATTAAATTATTCGAAGTTGAGGCTAGGGTAAAGCCAGCTATTCAGTCAGGATGGTTACGATTTTTACTGATTAGTATCATTTTTTCACAGCCAACTATTTAGCGAGCTTTGCTTGGGTAAAAAATATAGGCGAGCGGTAATTTCATGTTTTGTTTAGTATTGATTAATAATAAGTTGAACAAATTTTTAAGTTGTATTTTAAGAAGAAAATACTATTTCTTGCAGGTTGCGATTTTTGCCTTAATTTTACCTTGTTGTCTTTTAAGTCTACCGGGTGCTTGCTGAATCGGTTAGTATGAATTTTCCGTTTTTACGTCATCTGCCCAGCCTGGGGCGGCCGCCACTGCACCGGGTGGTGGCCGCCACCGGGGCTGCTGCCGCCGAAGCCGCTCTGCGCCATTTGCTGGCCGAGCTGCCCGAGCTGCTACTGGTAATGGTGGCGGAAACCGAGTCGGGGCAGGTACTGGCCAGCTACACCAGCCAGCCGCAGCTGAAGCCGGGGAGTACTACGCCTTTTTGGCGCGCCATCGTGCAGCAGCTGCATGCCAGCCAGGCCGCCCAGGGCCAGGCCGACGAGCAACTGTCCGAGCTGCTGACCACCCTGGCTTCGCAGTTGCACCTGCTGCGGCTACAGCCCGGCGGCCAGCAGTTCATCTACCTCGTTGTGGATGCCCACGAAACCAACCTGGCGCTGGCCCGTGAGCTAATGCAACAGGCCACTAAGCTGCTTATTGCTAGCAATAAGCAGCTTCTAGATTAAGTATCACTAGTATTTATTCAGCTTACGCATATCCTATTTTCCACCTCCTTTTCACGTTTAAATTTATGAAACTGACTGCTACGCCCTTCGACCCCACCACTGGCGAGCTGCTGCCCGTGTACCGCGATGCGTATCTGCGCGGCGACCTGGCCCGCTCGTCGGCCCAAGCCGTGGAAGACTACCTGCGCCGCGATGCTGGCGAAGCCCACTCGGTGGTGGTGCGCTGGCACCATCTGCAAGCCGACGAAGCCGCCACCACGGCCCCCGGCTGGGTAGGCCAGCAGCTGCAATTCATCCGGCAGCAGCCGCAGCGCTTCCGCCGCCGGGTCCTCAGCTTTGGGGCGGTGGGCCTGCTGCTGGCTGGTGCTTCTATGGCCGCCAACCACCTGCCTGCGGCCAAGCTACCCGGTGCGCCTATGTCGGCGGCGGTGGCTGGCCTGTCGGCTTCGTCGCCCTTCACGGCGGCCAGCGAAATGCCCGAGCTGAGCAAAGTGCGCACCGTGGTGCTGCACGGCCGCATTCTGAACGAGAAGGGCGAGCCCCTGGCCGGGGCTACCGTGCTCCAAAAAGGTACTGCCCACGGCACCAGCACCGATGCCAACGGCAACTACAGCCTGCGCGTGCCCGCCGGTAGCCAGGCCACGCTGCAGTATGGCTACGGCGGCTATAGCGAGCAGGAAATGAGCGCCGCCAGCGCCCCGGCCACTCCGGTGGTGCTCCAGCCCAAGCAGGCCAAGCGCAAGCGCTGGCTGTTCTTCTAGGTAAAGGAGTGAATAAATCGCAGGTCGTGAAGCAAAAGCCAGAGGCCATAAGCGCGCTTCGACTCAGCAACGCGACCAGTGAGGGTATCCTCCTCACGCCCACCAAGCAGCTGCATGTGCTGAAGCCAAACGCGGCGGGCACTAAGTTCATCTACTTGGTAATGAACCCCCGCGGTACCAATCTGGCCATTGCCCGGGAGGTATCGCGCTCGCACGCGGCCACCACGAACTAGTCGGCGGCGACCCGACTTTTCTGCACAAAAGCCCATCCGGCCTCGGATGGGCTTTTGTGCGTTAGGGGGAGGTGCTTAGCCCAAAAGCCGTGCTTTTGCGTACTACGGCAGAATCTTCCACTGACTCCCTTTTTATATGACAGCTTCTTCTGCCCAGCCGCGCGGCGCCAAATTTTGGCCCGCGCTGGGCTTTGCCGCGCTGGCGGGCTCGCGGGCCACGTCGGGGCCGGCTTTTCTAAGCCAATACCTTTCGCAGCAGGCGCTGGCACCGGCTTTGGCAGGCTCACCGCTGCGCTTTCTAGCCAAGCCGGGCGTGGCGACGGCCCTGAAATTTTTGATTGCCGGCGAGCTGGTGGGCGATAAGCTGCCCAACACACCCAACCGCATTGTGCCGCAGCAGCTAGGGGTGCGGGCCGCCTCGGGCGCCCTCATCGGCGCTACGGTGTACAAAACCAAGGGCGGCAGCCTCGCGGGCGGCGCGCTGGTGGGCGCGCTGGGCGCGGTGGCGGCCACTTACCTCACGTTTTACCTGCGCAAAACCATCAGCGAGAAAACCAACACCAATACGAGCCTCATCGGGGCAGGCGAAGATGCGCTGGTGCTGGGCCTGGGCGCGGCGCTGGCCAAAAGCCAGGCAAACTAAGTAGCTTTCGGCCGCACCTGTTGAGCGGGTTAATTGTTGAGAACGCGGGCGTGGCGGGCGGTTATTCGCCCGCCACGCCCGCGTATCTTTGCGGGGCTGGCCGGCTGGCTGGTCGAACCTGTTTTTTGTGATTATGAATCAGTACGATGTTGCCGTTATCGGCTCAGGCCCTGGCGGATATGTAGCCGCCATCCGCTGTGCCCAGCTGGGCCTGAAAACCGCCCTTATCGAGAAATATTCGACCCTGGGCGGCACCTGCCTCAACGTGGGCTGCATTCCGAGCAAGGCGCTGCTCGACTCCAGCGAGCACTACCACAACGCCCACACGGCGTTTGCCGACCACGGCATCGGGCTCGACAACCTGACGGTGGACATGAACCGCATGATAG